>JAKJGD010000589.1 GCA_022704585.1 Spirochaetota bacterium
ATACGGAAAGCGCTCCTGATCGGGACCGCGTTCACCATGAGGAGCTCGTTTTACCGGGACTGCTTTTCCCGCCACTCGATACCCATGCTCGTGCCTTCGCCGGAGGAGCAGGGGCTGATACACGGGATCATTTTCCCCGAGCTCGAGGAAGGGACCGTCATCCCGGAAAAGAAAGCGGCACTGCTTGGCATCTGCAACAGGATCATCGCGCAGGAGCAGGCGGACTGCGTGGTGCTGGGCTGCACCGAGCTGCCGCTCATGGTGCGGGACGGCGACCTCGATACGGCCATACTGAACACAACGCAAATCCACATTGAAGCGCTGGTTTCAAGACTGATGCAGGAAACATGAGACGCCTGTCCGCATTCACGTACATCATCTTCGCGCTGTGCGCCACCTGCGCCGGCACCATTCATCCCGGCGGGATGACCATAGCGGAGCGGTTTCAGCCCCCTGGAGGATATGCCCGCAAACAATACCGGCCGGAATCGTTCCAGGCGTTCCTGAGGAGCATCCCGCTTAAAGAATACGGGGCGCCGGTGCTCCTTTACGATGGAAGAAAAAAACCGGCCGATGTGCACGTTTCGGTCCTGGATGTGCCCATACTGAAAAAAAACCTGGTCCAGTGCGCGGACGCCATCCTGTTACTGCGGGCCGAGTACCTGTTCAGAAACAGACGGTATGATGAGATCACGTTTTCAATAACAAACGGAATGCCCGTTCCCTTCCGGAAATTCGCGCGGGGTTACAGGCTGAAAGTACGGGGCTCCTCGGCGGTCTGGCGCAAAGGCCGCCGTGAATCCGGTTATACGCGCGAGGTCCTTGGCGAATATCTTGAATTCATGTATGCCTATGCCGGCACCCTGTCCCTGAGCAGGGACCTGAAAAGAACGCCCGTTTCGGATATTGATATCGGTGATGTTTTTATCCAGGGCGGGTCGCCCGGGCACGCTGTTATCGTAATAGACATGGCAATCAACGCTAAAACCGGAAAAAAGATGATGCTGCTGGCGCAGAGCTACATGCCCTCGCAGGAAATCCATATTTTAAAAAGCTTTACCGCGGATTCACCTTGGTACGGGGTTGAAGACGGAGACCTTGAAACGCCCGAATGGCATTTTAAAAGAAACAGCTTAAAAAGATTTAAATCCGACGAAGGGGGATAGCTTATGAGTCCAAAAATACCGCTGAGAATCGCATCCCTCCTGACCGGGATCTGCATCGCGGCCGGATTGCCGCTCAAGCCGGCCGGCGGCACAGCGCGGCAAGCCCCGCCCGGATAATGCGCGGACTCAATAGTTCCAGCCGAGAATACAGAACGCAATGACGTTGAGGAGGATTGCCGCGCCGTAGATGCAGCCTGTCGCCGCCGCTTTCTTTCCCGTTGTTTTCAGACCGATGACCAGCATGGGGCTGAGAAACAGCGGGACGTAAGCCGCGAAAAATATCGGCAGGACGCCGGGCATCGACAGCTTCCAGAACGGGTACTCCCATACCAGGTGGCCGCCGACATTCAGCAGGCACTCCACGAACACGCAGAACGCCGCGTAGGCGAGGACCCAGAACAGGCGGTCCGGCAGGAACAGGAGGCGCGCGTTTTTATCCTCGGAAAGCGTGTTATAGTAAATGATCCCCGCGATGGAGAACATGAACATGATCTCGATGTTCCAGCCCACCGTGGTGCGGAGCGCCGTCTCGCCCGGTGTGGTCCAGAGCGCGGAGTACCCGGTGCAGTGAAAGATCCATCCGTTGATCGTTTCAAACAGGAAATCCGTGCCGAACAGCGCAAGGCCGGCGAAAACAGCGTCCCAGTTACCGGACGCACGCGCCTTCTTTATCTCCATGGTATAGATGTAGAATACCACGGCCAGCAACGGTATCACG
>JAKJGD010000044.1 GCA_022704585.1 Spirochaetota bacterium
GGCAGTGACAGGGTGAACACGGTGCCATGCACTTCCGGATGGTCGCCGATATACCGGCTGTCCACCGCGATGCTTCCGCCGTGCATCTCGACGAACTCCTTGACCAGCGACAGGCCGATACCGGTGCCCTCGTGCGAGCGCGTGGAGCCCGCGTCGGCCTGGCTGAACCGGTCGAAGATTATGCCTATCTTGTCGTCCGGTATGCCGACGCCGCTGTCCTCGAATTCGACGCGGCAGGCGGGTCCGTCATCGTGGACGCGGATGACGATCGACCCTCCCGGTCCGGTAAACTTGAGCGCGTTGGAAAACAGGTTCATGAAAACCTTGTCCATTTTTTCCGCGTCAAAATAGAGGTTGATGGGACCGGACGCATCGGAGAGGAGGGATATTGAGCGGGACGCTGAAGGAAGGTGTATGGAGTCGATATATGTCTGTATAAAGCCGATGATATCCTGCTCCGCAACGGTCATGGTAACGCGCCCGGCTTCGATTTTCGATATGTCGAGAAGATTGTTCACCAGCTTGAGGAGCCGCACCGCGTTTCGTTCCATTGTCCTCAGGAGATCACGGTTCACCGGCGCGCTGGAGTCACCCTGGAGCGCCGATTCAATCGGGGCAAGGATGAGCGTGAGGGGCGTCCGGATCTCGTGCGAGATATTGGCGAAAAAGTTCGATTTTATCCGGTCCATCTCTTTGAGCTTTTCGTTGGCGATACGGAGCTCTTCCGTCCGTTTCTGGACCTTTGTCTCCAGGCTCTGGTTCAGCTCGATGTTTTTCTCTATCTCTTCCTGTGCCTGGAGGAGCGCCCTTCTGTTGATCTTGAATATCTGGTATGTTACGATGCTCACGGAGACGGTAACAATGCTGATGTCAATAAGGTAGTCGGTTACGATGAATTGAGACAGCCCGAAACGCCGTGCTGCGTAAAACGAGAATGCGTAGGCAACGGCAAGGTTGGCCGCGCAGTAAACGAGAATCACGGATTTGTGCCGGGTAACGACGATCGGGGTCAGGACCAGGAGACAGGGAATGTACATGATCGTGTCGAGCACGACGATGGCGTCCCTGTTCGAGTCGAAGAACAGGGCGCACCATACGGCGAAAAGGCAGGTGCACAGGGCGGTGTGGGCCGCGGTGTTGAAGTAGCCCGCCCTCAGGAGAAAGATCGCAACAATCATGGCTAATATGGCGGCAGCCAGGGGCGCGATGACCTCGAACGATGCGTTGTCGCGCGCCACATTCGTCGCAAGGAGAATAAGAATCATGAAAATAATGGCAATGTTTATGGCCAGGATGGTTTTGGATTTCTGCCGTACAATGAAATCCGAATCACGGTACGTTTTCAGAAAGGACTCTGACAGTTTATTCCACAAAAGCAACCTCGTATAGGGGATAAGGCGGATGCCGGGTTATTACAGTCCTGGTGACGATCATGCCACATAAGGGGCCTGCCCCCCCTTCATGATATATTGTTTCAGTATAATTATCGGGTTGTCAATGTTATTTATAATCAGGAATTCTGAATGATAAGCAGATAAACCAGCGCTTTCTGCTGCTGCCGGAATCATGCGTTTAATGCCGCCGTGTCCATATAAATAAGCAATGTGATAAAAACCCTTGACTATATTCAGGGTGATTTTATTAATGCAACATATCCCGGGCGGCCGTATAATCAGAGCTATGGGAACAACCGCGGGCTACGAATACTCCCCCAGCAGGCGATTCGCGCCCTTTGAATAAACCGGGCAGTATGCCAGGAGAAAACCAGTGAAGTCATGTACGATCCCCGAAGCCATTGATGAGATTCGCGCCGGCAAGATGATAATACTGGTCGACAGCGAAGACCGCGAGAACGAGGGGGACCTTGTTATCGCTGCGGAGTTTTGCACCCCGCAAACCATTAATTTTATGGCAACACACGGCCGCGGCCTCATCTGCGCCCCGATGACACAAGCCCGCGCGCGGGAGCTTGCGCTGGACCTCATGGTCGAGAACAACCAGGACAAGTACGGTACCGCTTTCACGGTATCGGTTGACGCGCGCGAGGGGACGACAACCGGCATATCCGCACATGACCGTGCGAAAACGGTGCACGTGCTCATCGATGAATCCGCGAGGCCCGACGACTTGAGGAAACCGGGGCACATCTTCCCTCTTGCGGCGCGAAACGGAGGGGTACTGGTCCGCGCCGGGCACACCGAGGGCGTCGTTGACCTGACTCACCTGGCCGGCCTCAAGCCTGCCGGTGTCATCTGCGAGATCCTGAACGATGACGGTTCCATGGCACGACGCCCGGACCTGGATAAATTCGCGGAAAAGCACGGCCTGAAAATAGCCACCATCGCCGATCTTATCAAGTTCCGTCAGCACAAGGAGCGCCTGGTGCACCGGATTTCCGAGGCAAACCTCCCGACCGCCTACGGCGACTTCACTGTTATCGCCTACCAGACCGAGGTCAGCGAACTCACGCATGTCGCGCTGGTATGCGGCTCCGTCGAAGGAATGGAGAACGTGCTGGTGCGGGTCCATTCCGAGTGTCTTACCGGCGACGTGTTCGGCTCGCTCCGGTGCGATTGCGGCTCGCAGATCCACCGGGCAATGGAAATGGTGGCCCGCGAAGGGCAGGGCGTGATACTCTACATGCGGCAGGAAGGTCGCGGGATAGGCCTGGGAAACAAGATCAAGGCCTACCACCTCCAGGATGCCGGCCTGGACACCGTCGAGGCGAACTTAGAACTGGGCTTCCCCCCGGACCTCCGGGACTACGGGATCGGGGCGCAGATTCTCGTCGACCTGGGCCTTCACAAGATACGCCTCCTGACAAATAATCCGAAAAAAGTTATCGGCCTCGACGGATACGGACTTGAAATCGTCGAGCGGGTTCCCATAGAAATCGACCCTCACGAGGAGAATGTTCACTATCTCCGCGCCAAGCGCGACAAGATGGGGCATCTGATCCTCGGCAACGACGGGAAGGCCAAGAAGACCAATGAATGATAACGGCGCCACAATTCTCGTCGTCGATGACGAAGAGGTGATCCGCTATTCCCTTCAGAAAAAGCTGTCGCGGCTTGGATACAAGGTTGTCTCCATGGAAAAGGCCGAGGACGTTCTTTACCTTATAAAGAACGGCGAGAAGGTGGACCTTGTCATTACCGACATCAAGCTCAGGAAGATGGACGGGATAGAGCTCCTCAGGCGGATTCACGGGCTTGATGAGCCGATCCCCGTCCTCATAATAACCGGGCACGGAAACGTCGAGGACGCGATACGCGCCCTTCGCTACGGCGCGAGCGATTTCATCCGCAAGCCGTTCGATATAAATGATGTTGCCTCCACGGTCCGGGTCATACTTAACAGGAAACATGAGAAGAAGCTCGCCGAGCGTTTCGTTCGCTACGTCGTGTACGAGAAAAGCCGGTACCGCATACCAATTGACGACACGATCATAACCGCTATATCGTATCATCTGACGAAAGACCTTGTTCCCTCGGGCCTGTGCAATAACACCACTGCCGAGAACATCGCCCTGGCCCTGCAGGAGTCCATCACCAATGCCATGTTCCACGGCTGCCTTGAAGTCTCGTCTTCCCTCAGGGAAGAGTACGGTATCAAGGGATATAATGACGAGATAGAAAAGAGAAAAGCCGATGACCTGTATCGCAACAGGCACGTCACCATATCCTATGAGCTCAACAGGGATTATGTGGAATACATGATAGAAGACGAGGGCCCGGGTTTCGACTACAACTCGCTTCCCGATCCGCGCGATCCCGATAATTTTTTCAGGAACAGCGGGCGGGGTCTTCTTATCATCAGGATCCACATGGACGAGGTGGGCTGGAATGACGCGGGGAACGCGCTCCGGCTCAGGAAGTATCGGGTAGAAAGAAACGAGGACAATTGACGGAGAGCCAGTGGCACTCTGACCGGAGGAGCGGATTATGTTCACCATACGATGGGACGGTGATTCGGTTACGATTCTCGACCAGCGGCTGCTGCCGAAAATGGAAGTCTATAATACGTACCGGCACTATCAGGACGTCGCCGGCTCGATCCGGAACATGGAGACGCGGGGCGCTCCCGCCATCGGGATTGCAGCAGCTATGGGGATTGCCCTGGCCGCGCATCACCTGAATATATCCGCCCCGGATAAGTTCAGGGATGAGATGAACAGGATATGCGGTATCTTTGGCGCGACGAGGCCCACCGCGGTTAACCTCTTTGCCTCGATCGCCAGGATGAAAAAGATCATTCAGCAGGGAAACGATATCTCCACTATCCGCCAGCTCCTGGAGGAGGAAGCCCTGGCAGTCTACAACGAGGACATCCAGGCAAACAAGGCCATGGGCAAAAACGGGAGCAGGTATATCAGCGACGGTGACGTTGTGCTCACCCATTGCAATGCCGGCGCGCTCGCAACCGGCGGCTACGGGACGGCACTGGGAGTCATCAGGGCTTCGGTTGAGGAGGGGAAGAAAATCCAGGTGTACGCCTGCGAAACCAGACCCTACCTTCAGGGTGCGCGGCTGACCGCCTGGGAGCTTTTCCAGGACAATATCCCTGTCACGCTGATCACCGATTCCATGTCCGGTTATTTCATGCGAAACGGTGTCATTAAGAAGGTCATCGTGGGTGCAGACCGCGTTGCCGCTAACGGCGATGTTGCGAATAAAATAGGGACATATTCGCATGCGGTCCTGGCAAAGGAGAACGGTATTCCCTTTTACGTGGCCGCACCGGTCTCGACCCTTGACCCGGATACTAAGACCGGGGACGATATTCCGATCGAGGAGCGGAGCGTGGACGAGGTTGCTTATATCCGGGGCGAGCAGATAGCACCCGAGGGAATATCGATACGAAATCCCGCCTTTGACGTTACCCCGGGGAAGTATATCACCGCCATTATAACCGAAAAAGGCGTTATCGAGAACCCTGCATCAACCGGGATCGGAAAATTGCTTAAATCATGAAAAAAATCAGCGCCGAAATAACCATTAATGCTCCGGCAGCGCGAGTATGGGCTATCATCTCTGATTTTGACTCATACCCTCTCTGGAATACTTTCACCCCGCGCATCACTCTAACCAATGACCGGTGCCGCGTTGGGGCTGAATTCGATCTTGACTGCCGTATGACTGATCGGGAATTACTTGTTAACGAGCATGAGACAATACTGGTATTCGAGCCGGAGAGGTTCAGTTTTTGCATGGGGACGTCCCGGTCCAGGGGGCGGCCCGGAATCAGGAGCTTCCGCTGGCAGATATGCGAGCCGATCGGTGAAGACCGCACCCGTTTCATGAACCATGAGGAGTTCCACGGAGTTCTTGCGCCGCTTGTATATTTCCTTTATGCGAAGAAGCTCGGGGCGGCGTTTGAACGGTATTGCAGCGTGTTAAAAGAGTACGCGGAAGCCCGGGGACGCGGACGCGTCCGGAATTAATACAGGATCCTGAAATATACAAGTAGTATATCTCTCCCGTATAATAAAGATATAATTAGTCCGACTGCAAGGAATGGGGCGAACGGTATTTTCGTTCTGAGGCCCTTTTTTGTCTTCAGCGCATAGATGATCCCGACCAGCGCGCCTGTTACAAGGGATATCTCCAGCACAACAATAGACTGCTCCAGACCCGATAAGAATCCGATGGCTGATGCCAGCTTGACGTCTCCGCCGCCAAATGACCCGGGAAACAGGAGCAGGATAACCATGAACACTGCGAAAAGCGCGAGCATTCCAAACAGATTGTCCCTGATGTTGTAGTTTAATATAACAGGGTAGGCTGATAGCAGTACAAAAGCAATGATGAGTGAGTCCGGAATGGTAAGGGTTTTCACGTCAATGATGGCTATACAGAGGGCGATACTGGCGAGTATATAGATGTTGAATGCATAAATCGAAACGCCTGTATTCCATGCGAACAGGGCGGCCATGGCCCCGTACAGGATCTCCATGGCTGGATACCAGACCGGGATCGTGCTGCCGCAATTTCTGCATTTCCCTTTCTGAATGATATATCCGAAGATTGGAATGAGCATGATAGGGCTTATCTCATTTCTGCAGGCCGGGCAACGGGAACGGGAAAAAAGCCCTTCAAGCGGTTTTGCGGCCATAGAGCCGTCGGTGTATCGTATCGCCAGGGTATAAAAGAAACTTCCCCAGAGAGTGCCAAATAAAAAGGATATGATAGTTATCGGTAGAATCCCCATAAGTATCGAAAAATATTAAATCATGTAAAACGTCAAGGAGAATAACGAAATGCCCATATTCCGGTTTTTTTTAATTTATTTTTATTTTTTAGAAACGCCATTCGTATAATATGTAAACGAGATTATTGGGAGGCATGCAATGTATGTAGAAACAACAATCAATATCAATATTGACATTCTTGACAGGTTGTTAGATGCGTCATTAATCACAGGGGAGTCCAAACGAAACATTATTTCATCATTGATGCGTCGCCTTTCGGAAGACTATGAAAGGATTGCCGTTCCCTGGAGAAGAATAGCATACCAGAAGCGGGATGGTAAAAAGAAATGGAAACGTCTCCACGTTACGTTAATGCCGGATGAGTATGAGTTTTTCCTGGATATGAGAAAGGCTTGTAAATTATCCGTTTCACGTCTCGTTGCCTTTGCTGTGGGAAAATATCTCGATGAGATTATTGCCGAGTTTATAAAGGGTACCGATAACTATCGATATAGCAATTACACTATTTCATATTTAATCAACAACGGCACTGTCTGCCTCATACATTACTGGGGGATACCGGAAAAACCACTTTCGGCGCACCTTTTACGATTATTCCGGGGAGACGCTACCGGCGCACGCGGCGCATGATCATGACAACTCAACAATATCCAGGTCCCCGGGGAAGAAAAACCCCGCGGCTTCGGCACCGAGTATGTCTTTTTTCTTCGCGATCAGCTGGTCAACCGTGATTCCCGGTTGTGGATACATGTGTGTTATGAAAATTTTCGGCGGCATTACTCCCGTTTGTATGAGCCGCATGAAGTCTCCGTCTGACAGATGGCAGGCAACAGTGTTGTGACCTGCCAGGCTCCATTCCATGATGGCAACATCTGATGAGGAGAGCAGCACAAGAAGGTTATCACAGAATCCAGTGTCACCGGTTACGCCGAGTCTGGTCCTTCCTATCTGGAGGCAATATCCTGTTGAGGTGGGCGTATGGGCGAGACGATGGGCTCGCGCCGTGAGGAATTTCCCGTTAAATGACTCTGTATCGCCGAGCTCGATAAAACAAATATCAAACGGTACGCGGTGCTCACCGATGAACGGCAGCACGCATTCACTGGTGAAGCGTGCCAGTCCCGGTGGACCAACCAGCGTAAGTGATGCTGTGCGGGGCGTCACCGGGTCCCACATCTCTCCCCATAAAAGATCGATGAGGCCTGATGCATGGTCGGGGTGAAAATGGGTGAGCAGCACCGTGCTGATCTTTTCATGACTGAAAAAAGCGTCACCGACCCTGCTTATCTGGTGGTAACATCCACCACCGCAGTCAACGAGTACCATCTCTTTGCCGTCAGAGATTGCAAGGGAAGCGGAATTGCTTTGAGTCGAGACACAGGTGCCGGTCCCGAGGAAGGCAAGTTTTGCAGTCATTTCACCTCTCGATATCCGCTGATTCACACTCGGCACGGTGAAATCCGTCTTTGTCCGGCAGGATGCCGCGGCGGACAAGCTCTACTGAATGATGTTCGGCGCCTATGCCAGCCCTGATATGATTCAGGGCGCTCTTATAATCAAAGTCGGCACAACTGAACAGGTCGACAGCCGCATAGCCATGCTCAGGCCAGGTATGGATCGCAAAATGCGATTCAGCGATAACTATCACGCCCGAGATGCCGTGGGGATTGAACTGGTGGAAAAAGGGCTTGATCATGCGGGCCCCGGCCCGTTCAGTGGCCTCGATCATGATACGCTCAATAAGTGCTATATCATTGATTTTTTGACGGTCGCAGTTAAAGAATTCAGCCAGATAATGTATTCCGAGGTTCATGAGTATTCCGTGGAGTGGTGATATCCGGAAATCATATAATAATATATGATAGAATCTGTTTACTGTATGTAATATTTATTCGTCAATATTAAATTTTTACCGGATTATGGTACCATATGCGCTGACGGGATGATGTACCGATTGTTATCGTAATGGAAGAAAAGGCTTGCTTTTTATATCGATTTATGATAATAAGACAAAAATTTGTCCCTGTCCTTTCCAGCCTTGCAGGGCTGTGGAAAGCGGCGCGCGGATGCCATGAGATAAACTATCCGCCGCCTTCCGGCGGTCCATGAATAGCAATGAGCGTTATTGAGAATTACAACCGGATACTGGACGAGATACATGAGATTGCATCATCATGTGGCAGGAACCGGGAAGATATCAGCCTTATTGCTGTAAGTAAAACATTTGATGAATCGGTAGTTCAGAGTGCCATTGACGCCGGCATCAGGCTGTTCGGCGAGAACAAGGTCCAGGAGGCCAAGGCGAAAATACCGAAGCTTAACGGTGATTTTCTTTTTCACATGATCGGGCACCTGCAGTCAAACAAAGCACGTGATGCTGTGAGGATGTTCGACATGATACACTCGATCGATTCGATCGGCACTGCGGCAAAAGTCGACAGCGAGGCGGCAGCGGCCGGCAAGAAGCAGAAAGTACTGATACAGGTCAACGCGTCTGGCGAGGAGAGTAAAAGCGGGATACCGCCCGCGGCGGCGATCGAGCTTGCACGGCAGATCACGGGGTTGCAAAACCTGGACCTCCGTGGGCTCATGACCATGGCGCCGTTCACCGATGAAGGAAATGTAATACGCAGCACCTTCAGGAAAGCGAGGGAAACGCTGGAGCGGATTAACGGCGAACTAAATCTGGGACTCAACGAGTTATCCATGGGAATGTCTTCCGATTTCAGGATCGCAGTCGAGGAGGGGACCACGCTGGTGAGGATCGGCACGGCAATATTCGGACACAGGACGGTTGAATGACAGCAGGGAAGAAGATCATCGGATGCATCGGGACGGGGAACATGGGATCAGCTATCATGTTGCGTCTCGCTACGGGTCTTGATCCCGCACTGCTGATGATATATGATAAGGACACGGCTCGCTCCGACACCCTGTCGCGCGG
>JAKJGD010000045.1 GCA_022704585.1 Spirochaetota bacterium
CCGGGACCGCCTGCCGCAGAAATCATCGGAGAAAATTCTGGCCGGCATGATATCGCAGAACCTGGTGTCACTTCACCAGTGCTACCGGCCCGAGTTCAATACCTACCTGGTGCTGCAGGACAAATTAAGCCCCGCCGCTGCGGCGCTGGACGAGGCCGACGATCCCCGCAAGAAGATCAAGGTCAGCAACCGCTACTTCCTGCTGCACAACCTGCTGCATACGTTTGACGTCATCTCGACCTTCGGGCTGTTCCTGACCAAGCAGCAGGACTTCAGGAAAATCGACATCCGGCGGATTTCCGAGGTCATGCTTCCGCTCAAGGACCAGGGCGGCGTGGACATACCCCTGGAGGAGTCGGCGCAGCTGTCGATGTTTCTCCTGAACCGGCTCGGGTGCCTCAAGCTTAACAAGGACATTGCCGGGATCTCCCTGCTCGGGATACGGAACGAGCTTGAACAGCCGCTGCTGCTGGTGAAGCGGATTCTGAAGTCCGCCGCGCCGGGCGCGTGCGACCCGTTCTTCACCCCGCCGTTCGAGACCCCCGCGTACGAGCTGTGCAAATCGATCATCAAGTTATTGCACAAGCTGAAGTCGGCCGGCCACGCCTACTTCCAGATAACCATGCTCACCCGCTCGCTCAGCGAAGCGGACGAGCGCGCCTTCGGCGACGGGCTGATCGACCTCGAAGACAAGATTGAGCGCTTCGCGACGGCGCTGAATTTCCTCTGCATCGCGGGGATCGTCGATATCGATAACGGCCGGCTCTCCCTGTCCGACATCGGGCGGGACCTCGCAAACAACATGCTCAAGGCCTACCCGGTCGAGGAGGCGAGCGCTCCGGGCAAGAACATCTACATCAATCCCGATTTCACGCTCGTCATACCGGCACAGGAGCTGCCGTCCGAGACGCTCTACCATCTCCTCACCCACACCGACATCACGAAGCATGACATCATCATAAACGCCGTCATCAGCAAGGCGGCAATCGTGCGGGCCCAGAAACGCGGCATGACCCTGAACCGCTTTCTCGACGCCCTTGCCTCCTACTCGCGGAACGAGCTCCCGCAGAACCTGAACTTCCTCCTGCGCGAGTGGTCCAACCAGACGATAACCCTCACCATTTCCCAGAGCATACTCCTTACCACGAACCACCACGAGTTCATCGACGAGCTGATGCTGGGGATAGCGAAGGAAGGCATCATCGAGCGGATATCGCAGACGCACGCGCTCATTAAAAAAGAGTATATTGACGAGATCATCAAGATAGCGAGAAAAAAAGACGCGGTCATCTCGCTCTTCAGCGAGCTCGAGGAAGAGGACTAGTCCTTCTCGACCTGGATCATGTTCTTCGTTTTCCAGTTAACGTACTGCTGGAGGGCCTTGACGGTAGCCTCGCGGACGAAGAAGAGCTTGTTGTTAAGCTTGACCAGCGCGCCGCGGTAATGGGTATATTTCAGCTGGTGGTCTACCCAACCCAGGAGTTCCACCTTCTTCCAGTTCGTGGTCGTCTTGAGCACCGGAATCTTGCTCAGGTGCAGCTCGCGAATCCTGCCGTTCTGCACCGCATCAGACAGTATGACTTCCCATTCCATTGGCATGCTTGCGTCCCCGGAATATTATTCACTTTTCTTATTTATCGGCTTGTTCACCGGGTGAGATGATATATAATCGGCTCCGGCCGCTACCGGCCCGAGCCGCCCTCTTTGTTCTTCATTTCCGCGAGGAGCCGCTCGATATCGCCCGAGAGCTTCTTGTTGAGCTCCTTCTGGTTCGCGATCTCCTTGTGCAGCTCGATTATCTCGCTGCGGGAAAGCTCCTCCACCTTCTCCCGGGCGTCGATGATTTTCTTGGCGTCATCCAGCTCCTTCGCCGAATAATCGAGGACGGATTCCTGGGCCTGTATGACGTCATGGGCGTCGATCAGCTCCTTCCGCCTGAGCTCGGCGAGCATCTCCTCCGCCTTGATACAGTCCCGCATATCGAACAGGTCTATCTGGCGGAGCAGGGTAAAATCGCGGATCGCGCAGCTCAGGTTGGACTGCTCTTTCATTAAATTCTTCTCAAAGGCGAGAATCTTCTCGAAGGCCATTTTCTCCTTTTCCGACTCGAACACGTTCTTGCGGTTGATGTCCATCAGGCCTTCATACGCCTCGATCCTGGACTCGGACTCCTTCGAGATGAGCTTCATGATCTCGCGATACCGTTCGACGATTATCGATTTTTCAAGGAGCAGGAGGAGCTCCCTCTTGTCCACCGGCCTGTTGAGGAACTCGAGGTGCATCATGTTATAGTTGAGCTTCATGAGCCCCTTGAGCTGGCTCTTCTTGATCATGATGAACTTGAGGAAACTCTGCAGCCGCTCGTCCTTCATTATCTCGCCCAGGAGGGTGTCGGGGGGCACGTCAAGGATGTCATAGATGAGGATATTGATCTCTTCCTCGATGATATTGGCGCTTTTCAGCTTGAAACCGGATATGAGGTTTACCGTCAGGCCGAGCCCGGTGATGGCGTTGACGAGCTTCATGCCGCTATCGTTGTCTTTTAAATACCAGATGGTCACCTGTTCCATTTCCATATCCCCACCGTTGTGTCTTAATTGAAATATACTGCCATCGTTACGAAAAAAACAACTACTTTTTTGGAAATACCCGCAGGGGGGAGGCATCCAGGACAGACGGTGCCGCAGGGAGACAGTGCCCCGACCCCATGGGGCGGCCCGTCCGGCGGAGGCAAGAACTCACTGCACGTCAAGCATGATTGCGCCGTTTCCGTTCCTGGAAAGTATCACTTCCGATTCACGCTCGCCCGAAAGACGTGGATCAGAGGACCTGAGACCCGGGAAATCGCTTTTTTCAAGGAAATCCCTGATCAGCTCGATCTTCCCGTCAAGCTCGCCCTCCACGTCATCGGTCCTGAAATAGGTTTCCATGAGACGGTTGAGCTCCATCCGCGCCGCGGTTTCGATGCAATGATTTTTTACGTTCAGGTTGACCACGACCCCCATAGCCGGTTCCTCTCACCATGATGGGGACAGGGTAGCGGCGGGATGGTTTTTTTTCAATAAATAAAAAAATCCCGCTGCAGCGGGCTTGCGGGTATCGGCACGGCGGGAGACCGCGAAAAAATCAGCAGCCAAATTTTACTTGCCAATACCACCGCGGTACTGTCATTTGTCCAAAATCCGGGTTAACTATGCGACATAAGGCAAACATACGGAAAATCCTTGCAAGCATGATGATCGTTGCCGCGATCATCATCGGCACCGACACCCAGCTCCTTTCATGGAGCCTGTTCGACCTGTTCTCCGACACGAAGTTCACCGGGGAGGGCCTTGAGAGGGTGATGACGTTCGATCCCGAGCGGGACATCCTGTACCTGCCCGCGATCGAGGGCAAAGACATCTTCGAGGCCTCCCGCGACATGTCCGTGTACCGGAACAGGGCGGTGCGGATGCACGTGTACCTGTATCTCACCAGCAAGCGCGAATACATGCTCAATGCCATCCGCCGCTCCTACCGGTATGAGGACACCATCAGGGAGGCCCTCGGGAAAAACAGGGACCTGCCCGAGGAGCTCGGCCTGCTGCCGCTGCTTGAAAGCTGCTTCAACCCGTACGCTGTCTCGTCCAGCCGGGCCGTGGGGCTCTGGCAGTTCCTTGAAAACACGTCGCGCCCCCTGGGACTGAAGTGCGACCGCTGGATCGACGAGCGGCGCAGCGTGGAGAAGTCGACGGCCGCCGCCCTGCGGCATCTCCGCACCATGCGCTCCATCTTCCCGCGCTGGGACCTGGCGCTTGCCGCGTATAACGGCGGCGCGGGGTACATGAAGCGGACCATGGACGCCACCGGAGTGAGGGACTACTGGCAGCTCAGGGAGAAAGGGCTTCTCCGCCCGGAAACGGCGGAATACGTACCAAAGTTCATCGCGCTCATGCTCATCTACCGGAACCAGAAGCTCTTCGGCGTGGCTGACGAGATCGCCCGGCCGGAAAAAACCGCGGCCTCATATCTCACGCTCGAGCGGCCAGTGGACCTGAAGGACATCGAGCGGCTCACCGGGGTGCCCGTCCGCGCGATCATGGAGCTGAACCCGGAATTGAATTCCGCCCTCACCCCGCCGACCATGAAAGAATACCGGCTCCTCCTGCCCGCGGAAGCGCTCAAGAAGCTGGAAGGCAAAGAAAAAGAGCTGTACCGGTGCACAATCACCGGAGTGATCCAGCACCGGGTCAGGAAAGGCGACACCATCTCAGGGATCGCCCGGATGTATAAAAAAAAACTAAACTCATTCTTGATTTTAACGGCATAAAAAAACCTGAATCCCTCAAACCGGGACGGATAATTTACATCCCGTATTGAAACATCCCCTGAAAGGTCCGCAAGCGCTTGTGGACCTTTCATTGTATGGGCCTTCCCGGGCGGTGCTTACCGGCAACCCTGGCAACGTCCAACCATGTCATCGCGAGCGCAGCGAAGCGATCTTACCGTGCCGTAAAATGCTTTTTTTAATGCAAAAAGCCTGTTATGATTATCAGACAGATTGCTTCCTCGCCCTCGCAGCGAGGCCTCCCCGCAATGACATGCCGGAGATCAGGCCCCGCCTTCTTCACAAAAAAACAAAAAATATCTTGTCATGCCGACCCGCGGGGGTACACCTGACTCCATTAATAAGGAGATCATCGATCCATGGACATGTACAGGATACAAGGCGGCACTCCCCTCTCGGGCGAGGTGCCCATATCGGGCGCGAAAAACGCGGCGCTCCCCATCATCGTGGCGAGCCTGCTGGCCGACGGCGAGACCGTTCTCAAGAATGTGCCCGACCTCAAGGACATACGAACCATCCTACAGGTGATCGAGTGCCTGGGCGCGAACTACAATTTCGATACGGCGAAAAACACGCTCAGGATCAGGGTCAGCACGATCCGCAACGCGGAGGTGCCCTATGACCTGGTCAAGACCATGCGGGCCTCGGTGTATGTCATGGGGCCGCTGCTGGCGCGCGTCGGCGAGGCGGACGTGTCCCTGCCCGGCGGCTGCGCCATCGGCGAGCGGCCCGTCGACATTCACCTGTCCGGTTTCGAGGCTATGGGCACGGAGGTCACGCTGGAGCACGGCTACATCAAGGCCCGGGCAAAGACGCTCGCGGCCGCCGAATTCAAGATGCGCCAGGTGTCCGTGGGCGCCACGGCGAACATCATGATGGCCGCGGTACTCGCGAAGGGAAAGACCGTCCTGGAAAACTGCGCCATGGAGCCGGACGTGGTTGACCTGGGCAACTTTTTAACGAAGATGGGCGCGAAGATCACCGGCCTGGGCACGGAGCGGATCGAGATCGAGGGCGTGAAAAAGCTCCAGCCCGTGACCTACTCGGTCATACCGGACCGTATCGAGGCGGGGACCTACCTGATCGCGGGCGCGGCGACGAAGGGGGAGGTGAAGATAACCGGCGCGGCGCCGGAGCACGTGGCCTCGTGCATGGCCTCCCTGGCCGACATGGGCTTTACGATCGATTCGGGCAGGGACTGGGTCTCGGTAGCGCCCGGGAAAAACCTGAAGGGCACCATCATCAAGACCATGCCCTACCCCGGGTTCCCGACCGACCTGCAGGCGCCCGTCATGGCCCTGTCCACGATCGTGCCGGGGATCAATGTTATAATAGAGACTATATTCGAAAACCGCTTTACCCACGTGGGAGAGCTGCGCCGCATGGGCGCGGACATCACCATCGAGGGCAACGTGGTCATCGTGAAGGGCGTGGGCGGGCTCATGTCCGCGCCGATCATGATGTCGGACCTGCGGGCCGGCGCCGCCCTGGTGGTCGCGGCCCTGACCGCGAAGGGCGAGACCGAGATACGGCGGATCTACCACTGCGACCGGGGCTACGAGAGAATGGCGGAGAAGCTCACCGCGCTGGGCGCCCGGATTGAGCGGGTCAAGGGCGGCGGGGCATAATGAAAGCGGGGATGATCATTCCCGCTTTCATTATGCCTGTTTTATCCCGGTAGAAGCGGGGCGTTCGCGCCCCGCTTCTTGTTTTCTGATAGCGGGACGCCATATGTTTTTTCCTTGCAATAATTTCCAAGCGGTGCTTATCATTCCGCGGTCCGGATATCTAAGCTGTCAGAGGAGAAAACCATGGAACAATATCCGCTCTATATCGACGGGAAATGGGTCACCAGCGACAAGAAGATCCGGGTCGTGAACCCCGCGACGGACGATCCTTTCGCGGAAGTGTCGACGACGGACCGCGCGGGCGTCAAACAAGCTCTGGAAAGCGCGCAGGACGCCTTCGCGCAGTGGAGCGGCATGACCGGGATGAGACGGGGCGACTACCTCCTTTCCATCGTTGCCCTGCTTACCGCGCGCTCGGAGGAGATTGCCCGGACGATCACACGGGAAAACGGCAAGCCCATAGCGCAAAGCAAAGCTGAAGTCAGCATGACCATCGACCATTTCCGGTGGTTCGCGGAGGAGGCCCGCCGGGGATACGGCCGCGTGGTCCCTCACCAGGCCGACGGCAAAAGGAACTTCGTGATCAGGCAGGCTGTCGGCGTCGTGGGGGCCATCTCCCCCTGGAACTTCCCCCTGGTCCTTGCAGCACGCAAGGTGGCGCCGGCACTGGCCGCGGGCTGCACCGTCGTCCTGAAACCGGCAAGCCAGACGCCGGTATGCGCGGTAGAGCTTGCCCGGTGCATCGACGACGCGAAGCTTCCCGCCGGCGTGTTCCACCTGGTGGCGGGTAACGCCTCCGAGATCGGGGCCGAACTCCTGGAAAACCCCATCTGCCGCAAGATCAGCTTTACCGGCTCGACCGAGGTAGGGAAGCAGCTGATCCGGGGCGCGGCGAGCACCTGCACGAGGCTCTCGCTTGAACTTGGCGGCAATGCCCCGCTTCTCGTATTCGCCGATGCGGATCTCTCCACGGCGGTGGAGGGGGCGCTTACGACCAAGTTCCGGAACACGGGCCAGTCCTGCATAGCCTCCAACCGGATTTACGTCGAGCGTCCGATATACGATGCGTTTCTCGCGTCTTTCACGGAAAAAACAAAAAATTTGAAAGTGGGGAACGGCCTCGATGACGGTATCGATATCGGGGCGATCGTGAGCAGGCAAGCCCTGGACGCCGCGCTGTATTACATAGACGAAGCGGTAACAAAGGGCGCACGCCTGCTCTGCGGAGGAGGGCGGTGGGGAAACAGGGGAAATTTCCTGGAGCCCACCGTAATCGCCGATGTGCCGGATAACGCCCTCTGCTCGAGAGAGGAAATCTTCGCTCCCGTGGCCGCGATATATCCCTTCAGTACCGAGGAAGAGGCCATCAAAAAGGCAAATGATACCGAATTCGGCCTCGCGGCATACGCGTATACAAGCAACGTAAACCGCGTCCTGCGGCTCGCGGAGAAGCTGGAAGCGGGAAGCATCGGGATAAACGACGCGGTACCCACTACCAGCAACTGCCCCTTTGGCGGCTTTAAGATGAGCGGATGGGGACGGGAGCTGGGCTCCGAAGGCCTCGATTCATTTCTAGAAACCAAGCACATATCGGTGGGACTCGGATAGTTCAACCCGCCAGGCGGCACCGCCCGGGCCGGGCAGGGCGAAATAATGCTTGACAGGCTTGCCACAGTCATATACTTGTATACTCCTATATATGACTTACAAACTGAGCCCATCCCGTCCTCCCGGCGGGAACACGGAGGGAACATGACTGCACGGTCCGGAAACCTGAAGCTGATACGGGCCATCGAAACGCCCCTGCCCGTCTATTACCGTCTTCAGGAAGCGCTCAAAAAAAAGATCGAGGACGGCAACTGGAAGCCGGGGCAGCTTATCCCGTCGGAGCGGCTTATCGCCGGGGAGCATCAGGTCAGCGTCGGGACCGTGAGGAAAGCAGTGCTCAACCTCGTATACGAGGGCTACCTCTACCGCATCCAGGGAAAGGGAACTTATGTCGCGGGGACCAAGCTCAGGAAGGACAGCCTCCGATATTACCGGATGATGGAAGCCCTTGACGGCGGCGAAGCCGAACTCGAAATACGGTTCATTGGCCTGAAGGAGATACAGGGCTTCGACCCGGCAAGCGCCCTGCTCGGCCATCCGCGCGACAGGACCCTGTACGAGCTCCGGCGACTTTTCCTCCACGACGGCGCGCCGCTGGTCTATTGTGAATCGTACCTGCCGAAAGGGATTTTCAGGGATTTCGACAGTTTCCCCCCGGCACGCTTTGAGAAGAGCACCCTCTACGAGATGATAGAACAGACCTACGGCCTTCCCTGTATCTATAACCACGAGCTGTTCGGCGCCGTCGCTGCGCACGGGGCCGTTGCGAAGCAGCTCGGGGTGAACGCCGGCTCGCCGCTGCTCTTCATCGAGATGCGAAGCTTCACGTACAAGGACAGGCCGTATGAATTCAGGAGGAGTTATTGCGTGACCGGGACGCGGAGGGTATTCGCGGAAATTTAACCTCCGGTCACACCGCTGCAGGCGATGAAGAATGATTATCCCACCATACAATGTGATCTCCTCATCATCGGGGGCGGGAGCGCCGGCGCCATGGCGGCAATCCGCTCGAAGGAGCTCAATCCCTCCCAGCGGGTCATCGTGTTCGAGAAAGGCGACATCACCTATTCCGGCTGCATCGCGCGCGGGATGGATGCGCTCAACATAGTCGCCGTGCCGGGAATATCCGATCCCGACCTCTACGTGGAGGCCAGCCGCATGGCCTGCGAGGGTATACTCGATGAGCCTCCGAGCCACCTCATGGCGAAGCGGAGCTGGGAAATGCTGAAAAAGCTTGAGCGCTGGAACGTCTGCTTCCCCCTGGACGGGCACGGGCAATACGAGGTGCTGCAGGTGCACCCGAAGGGACGCTTCTGCGTCACCATGAAGGAGCCGGAGCTCAAGACCATACTGGCGCGGCGCGTGCGCGAATCGGGCGTGCGCGTTCTCAACCGCACGATGGCGCTCGAGCTCCTCACGCACGAAGGACGCGCAGCGGGGGCGGTGGGCATCAATACGCGTACCGGCGAAATCATCGTCTGCGAGGCGAAGGCGGTTATCCTCGCGGCAGGCGGCACCGCCCGCTTCGGCCTTCCCAACAACGGCTATCTCTACGGCGTGTAC
>JAKJGD010000590.1 GCA_022704585.1 Spirochaetota bacterium
GCCCCGCCCGGGAAGCATTCACTGTTTCTGATAGGCTCTCCGCTCCCATTCAATCATGGACTCCCGTTGATCCCTGCTCAGACCTTCCGTCCATTTATGATACTTCGCCCAGTCGCTCCCGCCCGGGCTGCGCAGGGTCTCTTTGATGAATTCCGCAACCTCTTTACCCTTCCCCGCCCTTTCCCCCAGCTCGACCGCCAGGGGCAGGAAGCGGGCATACATATTCCTGGTCAGCTCGTAAAACCCGTGCCACTGCACATAGTCCGGCCCCATCATGCCGGCGCCGTGGCGCGCCCTTCGTCCCTCATGATGCCAGATCTCAAAAAACAGATAATCCATCTCTTCGTTCATGGGCACGTCATCCACCATGCCCTCATGTTTGAGAAAATCGTAAATCGCCGTCGCCGGCCGGGCATATTTGTTGTTATACAGTTCGACCGCCTCGTCATACTGGACGTAGAAGTTATCCACCCAGGTGGCGGCATGGCAGGTCAGGCATACCTGTTTCATGTCGGCGCGGCGACCCTCGGCATCCTTGAGCACTACTGTTCCATTAGCCGCGGTGATGCCCTGCGGCCGGATTGATATCTCAGGTCGATTCGTCCACGATATGCGGGACCCCACATCATGGGTGAGTTCCAGCCCGGGGTAATTCCCGTGCCGCGCCACCGGTCCCATGTGACAGGTGGAGCAGACCGGGGCCTGGGCGTAGTCCCTTCCCAGCACCCATTGCCCGCCCGGCCGATCCAGCTGCATCAGCCGTTCATTCTTCCGGTAAGCAATGCCGTGTTTCGACTCGTTATAGATTTCGATCTGCGGGTGGTCCGGCCCCATGTGGCATTTCCCGCAGTTCTCCGGCCGCCGCGCCAGCTCCGCAGAAAATTCGTGGCGGGAATGACAGGCGCTGCACGAACCCCACGATCCGTCGGGGTTGACGCGACCCATGCCCGTGTTGGGCCAGGTATCCGGGGCAAGGCGGGGATGCACGGCATCGGCCGATGGAGAGACGACGCGCACCACACTGCCGTGACACTGCTGGCACCCGTTGTTGGCGGCCGCCGCTCCTTCGGCAAAGCGGCCGAGAAAATTGTCGATGGAGCCGATGAACTGTGATGCCGACGAGTGGCGGGAGTTGAAGAACTCGGCGCCCTCCTTCTCATGGCAGCGGGCACAGGTGCGCGGCGACACGCCCGCCACGATCTGGGCCCCTTCGTGCATCCACAGGTCCGGCCGCTCCACCGGCTTGCCGTCGCGCAGCAGCAGATCCATCTGCTTGAGTCCGCTCTGCTTATCCCACGTGGTAGTGACAACATAACGAGGGTTTGCCGAATCCTCCACCGCGCCCGCGGCCACCATGCCGTGGCAATCAACGCAGCCGATGCCTTGCGCCGCGTGAACGCTCACCTCCCAGTGCTTAACGATGCCGGGACTGCTGCCCGCTTCGCCCGCACTGCCATAGCCGTGACACCTGACGCAGCCCGCGGAATCCGGCTTTACGATTATCTTATGCTCAACCACTTCGTGCCGGCGTTCGGTGTAAACCACGTAGCCGAGCACAATCACAATAGCCGCGGAGACAACCGCAATAATCGATTGGGCCAGCTTAAGACTCATGGAAGCCTCCTGTATGCTTATGCCTCAACCAATGTCCAGACCAGGAACAATCCCGCAACCAGCAAACCGAGCAACAGGCTCACATCAAAACGCCATCGCAAAAAGCGGTCAACCCTCTGAAAAAAATAGTGATCCAAAACCGGCCAGAGGAAGAGCCCGATGCCGAAAATGCTTATTATGACAACGCCGACGGCCCCGGGAACTATCTTGAGCAGATGGTAGAAGGGGTAAAAGTACCACTCCGGCTTAATATGCTCCGGG
>JAKJGD010000591.1 GCA_022704585.1 Spirochaetota bacterium
TGCTGCAGCTTGTCCATGACGAGCAGGTTGTGGTCAACGGCGATGTTGGCCTCCTCGAAGATGGGCGCGATCTCGAACTGGGACGGCGCCACCTCGTTGTGCCGGGTCTTCGCCGGGATGCCGAGCCTGTAGAGCTCCTCCTCCACGTCGTGCATGAAGGACTGCATCCGCTCCTTGATGCTGCCGAAATACTGGTCCTCCAGCTCCTGCCCCTTCGCGGGCGCCGCGCCGATGAGCGTCCTGCCGGTCAGGACCAGGTCCTGGCGCTTGTAGAAATAATCCATGTCGATGCAGAAATATTCCTGCTCGGGCCCCAGGTTGGACACGATCTTTTTGGATTTGCGGTTGCCCAGCAGCCTGAGCACCCTGAGGGCGCTGCCATTGACCGCGCGGATCGAGCGGAGGAGCGGCGTTTTCTTGTCCAGCGCCTCCCCGTGGTACGAGATGAATACCGAGGGGATGCAGAGCGTGATACCGATCCCGTTCTTGCGGAGGAAGGCCGGGCTTGACATGTCCCATGCCGTGTAGCCGCGCGCCTCGAAGGTGGAACGCAGCCCCCCGCTGGGGAAGCTCGACGCGTCCGGCTCGCCCTGTACCAGCTGTTCGCCGGTAAACCGCTCGATAACCTCGCCCGGGCCCGAAACCTCGATGAACGCGTCGTGCTTCTCGGCCGACGCGCCGGTCATGGGCTGGAACCAGTGGGCGAAGTGTGTCGCCCCGTTCTCGAGCGCCCATTCCTTCATGGCGTGGGCGACCGCGTTCGCGGTTTCGATATCCAGCTTCTTTCCCTTGTCGATGCTTTCTTTCAAATTCGAGTAAAATATCTTGGGAAGCTTGGCCTGGATTACCTTATCGTTAAAGGTGTCTTCACCGAAATAGCTCGAGATTGGGAGGTCTTTCTCCTTCTGGACCGTGTACGTCCGCTCGGTCGCAATCGTGGGGGTGATCTTTTTCATTGGTGCCTCCAATACGTATAATGATCTGAATCAGAACAGGTGGAATATAGTTTTTATCGGCTACATTTGTCAATAGTTGTGACAAAATGAATGCTTCAAATCGGCTAAATTTAACATCTGCGTAATAAAACGGCCCCGGAAGCGGTTTGAGCGCGCCCGAATGTCATTCAATGGTGAATGTAACCGTGTTTATCACCGCCGGGCCCTCGTAAATCATGATCCGGTGCCGCCCCCTCGACAGCACCAGCGGCTCCTCTATATCGCGAGTCACCTGCCTCCGCTGCCCGTCGTCAACGGCGAAAAAGTAGCGCATCGCGCCGGGGGCAGGGTCGCCGCTGTACGAGATTTTCACCGGCACCGGCTGGCGGTGCCGGGGTGTCAGCGGGTCTATGACGAAAGTCTCCCCGGCCACGGGCGAGAGCACCGTCGGGACAGCGTCCGCGCTGTACGTGTGCACGCTCCCGTGGGAGAGGGAGCATGTCCCGGCCGGCTCGTCGCCCGGCGCGAAGGTTTCGCGATAGGAGGGGCACGATTCCCGGGCGCGCTTCCCGCTCGTCCTGCATATCTTCAGCGAGATGAAGCCGTCGGTCCTGGTGAAGCGCGGGTGCTCCCTCCCGGTCAGGAGCCGCATGACCTGGTGGAATATGCGGCCCGAGCCCCATGAGCCGGAGACCCGTTTCATGGGCTTGCCGGAGAAATTCCCGGCCCACACGCCCACGACGTAGCGCGTGGTGAATCCCAGCGTCCAGGCGTCGCGGTAGTCCTTGGAGGTCCCGGTCTTGACCGCCACCTCGAAGGGGAAATCGAGAAAATTCCTGCTTCCCGGCGAAGCGCGCCGCCTGATCTCGCGGTCTGCCAGGATCCCTGTTATGTAACGCGCCGTTTTGTCGGTCATGAGGCGGGCGCCCCCGCCCGCC
>JAKJGD010000592.1 GCA_022704585.1 Spirochaetota bacterium
GAACCGCCGGGCGATCAGCTTTTTACCGATCCCGCTCTTGCCGGAAAAAAGCATGGAGTGGGGGGTGTTGCCGTTCCTTAAAAGGAGCGATAGCACACGGAGCTGGCGCTCATGCCCGATTATGCCGGTTGTGTTCATGGTTATTCTATGTCAGGTTTTTCAGGAACGTCCCGACAGCGAGAAGGGTCTGGTTCCGGTCTTCCATATTCAGGGCGTGTTCCAGCCCCGGCGCGTCTATATTCATGTTCACGGCTTCCTTGGTGAGGCGGAGGCCGAACGGGTTCTTCTTCAGAAGGGTGGCCGCGTATTCCAGGGCCGTATCGAGAAGTGCTTCGCGCTCGACGATCCTGCTCACCATGCCGAGGCGGCAGGCGTCCTCCGCGGAAAAGAATTCGCCGGTGTACATGTACTCGTACGCGCGCCCCGCGCCGATCATCCGCGGGAGGAAATAGCTGCAGGACATGTCGGCGCCGCCAAGGCCGATATTGATGTACGCCGCGCTGAAGCGCGCGTCCGGGCTCACGATCCTGATGTCGGAGGCCAGCGCGAAGCTCAGGCCCAGTCCCGCCGCCGCCCCGTGCACGCAGCAGATGATCGGCTGCGGCGCGCGCCGCATCGCCAGGTTCAGCCGCGCCAGGCCCGCCTGGAATATGTAGAATTCCTCCAGGCCCATCTTCTGCGTGATCTCCCCGGTCTCCTTGACGTCAAGGCCGGTGCAGAAGCCCTTCTCGCCGCTTCCGCGGAGCACGATGACCCTGGTTTCGAGATCGTACAGCCGCTCGCCCCAGAAGGAGTGCAGCTCCGATACCATGGCCTGGTTGATCGCGTTATACGACGCGGGCCTGTTCAGCGTGAGGATGCCGAGCCCCGGCTCGGGTTTCTCGTAGATAATCGTTTCATATTTTTTCATGGCTCTACCTTCCGGTGTGCTACTGTACAGGAGCGCGATGAAACGGCAAGAATAAAATAGGATCGGTCCGGAACATCAAAAAAGGACGGGCCGGCCGCCACACATTGAAGCGCGGCCTTTCGGAAGACCCGGGACAGGCATAGCGAGGGCATAACGGAAAGGACGCTGCCGACATGGATGTTGCACCGCCGGCTGTGCCGTGGATGTCATAGCAGCCGGTATTGTCGCGAGCGTACGCGTACCGCTTGGCATTGCAAAACCTTTCGATAAAACATGTTGCTTCCGGAATTATGGGGAGGAGACGCAAGACCTGTCAATACACCAGGTCGAGTATGAGCCCGCGGATTTCTTCCATTGTTTTCAGGAGATTGAAGGCCTTGTTCTGCCTGGTTATGGCGTTGGTGAGTTCCAGCAGCTTCTCGTTTATCCTGTCGATTACGATGAAATCGCCCCAGTTCTTTTTTTTGCGTTTGAGGGTGCGCTCCTGCACGCCCTGCTCGGCGAGGATGGATTTAAGGATCTTCTGCACGAGCGCCTTGTACCGGTTCATCTCGTGTTCGGACTGCTGGTCAAGGAAGCGCTTTTCCTGGTCCTTGAGGTCCTGCATCAGCTTGTCGATGGGGCCCTCGAACTCCTCGGCCAGTGTTTTTTGCAGCTCGGAGGAGAAGGTCTTTCCGCCGTGTTTGACCGCGGCGAGCTTACCCTTCTTGGTGATCTTTTCCTGTTCGTCCTTGCGTGCCCTGGCCCCGGTTATCTCTATCATGACGTTTCATCCGGTCGCTTGTTGATGGTACAGTTGCCCTCAAACCGAACGCCCTCCTCCATGATAAGGCTGGGCGTTATGATGTTCCCGTTTATGACTCCCGTCGACAGGAATATGACCCTTTCAGTGGCGAAAATGTTACCGCGAACGTTCCCGCCGACGACCACGAGCCGCGCCTTGATATCGGT
>JAKJGD010000046.1 GCA_022704585.1 Spirochaetota bacterium
ACGCCAACGCCACCATGGGGGCGTATTTTACCGGAGTGGCTCAGGCCGCGTACGACCTGGCCGTGAAGTACTCGACCGAGCGCGTGCAGGGGGGGAAGAGGCTCTGCGACCACCAGTGGGTGCAGAAAAAGCTCTTCGACATGTTCGTGAAGGTAGAGACATCGCGCTCGTTCTCGCGAAGTGCAATGGTGTACAACATGAACACCACGCCTCCAGACGTGAAGTACTCCATCACCTCGAAGGTCTACTGCACCCAGGCGGCCTTCGAGGTGGCGAGCGACGCCATACAGCTCTTTGGCGGTTACGGCCTTTCGAGGGAGCTTCCGATCGAGAAGCTCTTCCGCGACGCGCGCGCGGGCCTCATCGAGGACGGCTCCAACGACTCCCTGGCCATCACCGCGGGGAACATGATCGTGAAGGAGGCGATTGCGTAATGGCGGACATATACATAATCGGCTCGGGCATGATCCGGTTCAACAAATACCCGGACCGTACCGTGCAGGACATGGCCGAGGAGGCGATCAGCCTCGCGCTCGCGGACGCGGGCCTCGGCAAAGGGGACATGCAGGCGGCGTTCTTCTCGAACACCTTCTGGGGCATGTTCGACAGGCAGCACTCCATACGGGGACAGGTGGTGTTCCGCGGCATGGGGATTGACAGGATACCGGTCACCAACGTGGAGAACGCATGCGCCGGCGCCTCCACGGCCCTGCACCTGGCCTACACGGGTGTGCGCGCCGGCATGTACGATGTCGCCATTGCAGTCGGCTCGGAGAAGATCACCAACCCGAACAAGGCCCTCTCGCTGAGCGCGTACGCGGCGTGCATGGACGTTGGTAATTTCCAGAAGCACATTGCCATGATCATGGAAGTGGGGAAGACCTTTACGAACCTGAAAATACCCGCGGGGGACGGCTCGAAGCCGGGCGAGGGGCGGAGCATCTTCATGGACGCCTACGCCATGGGCGCGCGCTGGCACATGAACAAGTTCGGCAGCACGCAGCGTCAGCTCGCGGTCGTCTGCTCCAAGAACCATTTCCACGGGAGCCTTAACCCGCTTTCGCAATACCAGCAGCTGATGACGGTCGAGGAGGTGCTGGCGGACAAGGAGGTTGCCTGGCCGCTCACGCGCGCCATGTGCGCGCCGGTCGGCGACGGCGCGGCCGCCTGCATCGTGTGCTCGGAGCGATTCTTGAAGAAGCTCACCGGTACGCGGCCGGTCCGGATCCGCGCGTCCGTGTGCGGCCAGGGAAGCGACCGTGATCTTGACGGAGAGGACATCGGCGAGCGCCTCTCGAAGCAGGCCTACTCCATGGCCGGCGTCGGCCCCGCCGACATCAGCTGTGCCGAGCTCCACGACGCGACCTCCTGGGGCGAGCTGCACCAGAGCGAGGTCATGGGCTTCTGTCCGATGGGCGAGGGCGGGCCCTACGCCGAGTCCGGCGCGACCAGGCTCGGCGGCGCGCGCCCCATCAATACCAGCGGCGGCTTGGAGTGCCGGGGGCACCCCATAGGCGCGTCCGGCCTGGCGCAGATCCACGAGCTTGCGCTCCAGCTCCGCGGCGAGGCCGGCACACGGCAGGTCGAGGGTGCGCGCATCGGGCTTGCGGAGAACGGAGGCGGCAACATCGGCGTGGAAGAGGCGGCGATGTGCGTTCATATACTGGAAAAGGTGTGAGAGGCCCCGTCTCCTGGAAGCAGAGGGGGCACGTTTTCGCGCCAGTCGTCGCGAGCGCAGCGAAGCGTGACTCGACTACGCCCGGCAACCAACTGGTCCCCGAGCATAGCCGAAGGGTGCTTCGTTGCCCACACACATGATGAAGGCTCCTCGCAATGACAACTGAAGAGGATCCGCGTTTGTTGCAGGCCATCGGGCCATCGTGTTTAAGGTGGAGGTTGTATACGTATGGGAACCTACGATCTGGCGGGCAAATACGCGCTCGTCACCGGGGCGTCGTCCGGCATCGGGATGGAGATCGCGCGGTGCCTGGCCGCTGCAGGGGCGCACTGCGTGCTGCACGCGATACCGGGGGAGCGGGAACTGCTGCACGAGTGCGCCGCCGGGCTCGAACAGTCATACGGTGTGAAGACATGGTGCCTTTTCGGCGATTTTCGCGACGGGGAGGCGCCGGCCGAGCTCTACCGCGCCGCGTCAGGTCTCGTGCCGCGCATCGACGTGCTTGTCAACAACGCGGGCATGATGGTCTATGGCAATTTTCACGAGGTTCCGCTGGAGAAGCACGCGGCGCTCGCGGCCGTGAACCTGTCCGCGTACATGTCGCTCATGCACTGCGCCCTCACGGACATGATCGCTCGCGGCGAAGGCCGGATCCTCAACGTCTCCTCCGTGTCCGCCTTCCAGCCCTGCCCGCACCACGCGGTATACGGGAGCGCCAAGGCCTTCGTGCAGAACCTGTCCGAGGCCGTGTCGCAGGAGACGCGCGGTACCGGCGTGAAGGTCACCGCGCTCTGTCCCTCGTACACGGACACGCCGCTCCTCAGGGGGGAGGATTTCCCGCGCGAGCTCTGGTGGTACCGGATCAGCGGGCTCTCGGACCCGGCGTTCATCGCGCGGAAAGGCGTGGTCGCGCTCCGGAAGGGGAAGGTGGTCCTGATCCCGGGCATCAGGAACAAGATCATACATTCCCTCGTGCTGCGGCTCACGCCGCGGCGGCTCCTGGACGCGATTTCGTATTTCGTTCTCAGGGGGACTTCGTAATAATTTACAGCGGATTGTATCATGAATATGCAATAAACGACTCGTGCACAACAATTTTTATATTATTCGTAGGCCAGGGAATCACCGGATTTTTAATGAATTATTCGGTAACGGCATACGAGGTGCACAGCAGGCTCATCTGGGTGCTTTTCTTCGGGATAGCCATGCATATTTACCTTAACTGGTCATGGATAAAAACAACATTCTTAAAAAAGAAATAATTACACTATGTTCCTGGGGATAACGTGGATGGGCAGCACTTAGTCGTATAATGTCAGTCTGCTTTTGCAGGCAGCCTGAAACAAAAAGGATGAAACATCGGGAAAATCATTCAGATTTTCACTTTGCTTCATCCTTTATATTCTATAATGCACAGGATGGGACGCTTAAATCCACGCAAGCCGTTCCATGTAATTTTCCAGATCTACCCGGCTAAAGCTTCTCGATATTGAACAATCATCATTCAGACACATCTTAAACAGTTCCTTCTTCATTTTATTTACCTCCTCTCCAATTTTAAGAGATTAGGGTAATATAACCCGGAGCAGGGGAAGAGTCAACCGTGGCGCGTATGATTTTATTTTTTATCGAGGAAGTCCGGACGGTTTCAAGCGTTTTACCTGTAATAAAATCAATTATTAGCCGGGATCACCCGGCTCGGGAAAACACACGACCGCAGACCGGTGTATTATTTGTATTGAAGCTTGTCTTGAAATGCCCATAGCCGGCCCGCGTGCTTCGACAGGCTTTTCCTGAATCTCGTCGAAGGGCCAGGCAACGGCAGCACGCTCAATGCCAATTGTTTTTATGGACCTTAAACGGAAGCGAGTGATTCATCCAGATAGCATGTTTCAGTATATCCGGAACTCTTTTTTTAACGTACTGCCTGAATCCGGATTGGTCACTGTCACGTTCCACTTTCCTTTCCCTTTGCCGGTAATATCCAGCGTACAGGTGATGGTCGTGCTGTTAACAATGGTGACGGATGTAGCGTTGATCGGGGTAAACGCCATCCTGGTTAACTGGACCGTGGCGCCGGTCTTGAAACGGGTCCCGCGAATGGTTACGTCTATCGGCGCGTAATTCGGGCCCTTATCCGGTTCAATGGAGAGTATCGTCGGCGCAATGGTATATACGCCGGTGGAGGGTATTGAATCGGCGAGGAACGCGGTCGGATCATACGCATACGCCGTCAGAATCGTGGAATCGGTAATATTCACAACCGTACCGGTAGTGCCGCCTATGAACGGGTCCGATCCGTCGGTCGTGTACCTGATGAGTGCACCCGGTGTTGTCGAGGAAAGGGCCACCGCCACCGCAGACGTGTACGTGCCGGGCGCTGGAGTAAAAACGGGCGGCGCGACCTGGCCGGTATTGATTAGGTAGATCGCGGTAAGGAGCGGGCTGTCCGCCATGTCAGGATGGGATGCCACGGCTGTTACTGTCGAACCCGTGCTGATCATGAATGGAGCCAAGTATGGGCTGTAAGCGCCGCCGTCTATCGCGTACCGGATTGAGCTTCCGGGAGTCGGCGATGAGAGCGTCGCGAGAAAATTCATGCTGAATATCCCGGGCGGCGGATCGATCTGCGGCATGTTTGCCTGTATGGTGTAGTCGGCCTGGACTATTAAAGAGTCAGTCGCCCCCGGACTGAAGGCCATTGCCCGGATCGACGATTCATTATTGTCCGACACGGTAAATGGCCCTGTATACTGCGTGCCATTCAGGGGGCTCGGGTCGGTCCCGTCAGTGGTGTACATTATTGTCGCATGTAACTCCGCGCAATTCAAGGTGACGGCAAGGGGACCTTCATACGGGCCGGGCGCCGGATCAAACGTCGGATCAGGAGTCGTGCCGGAGGATTGCGTGGTGAAGTACCATAATTTATCCGATGCGAATCTGGAGCCTCCGGTGTCCTTGAGGTCAGGCGTAATCAGGACGTTGTATTCCGTGAGGTAATCAAGCGGGAGCGTCGGTGTGAACACGACGGTCCTGGGGTCGGGAAACGAGTATGCTCCGGATATGGGGTTGTAGAGACTGTCGGCCAGGATATACGAGTAAGAGGATACGGATGCTGCATCGATGTCCCTGCTGAACGTTGCCGTTATGGCGGACGATATGGCCACATGGTCCTCGCCGTCCGCGGGATTGAAGGAAACCAGCCCGGGGCCGGGGTCGGTATTGACGAAGGAAAGCGGGGAATTTGCAGTTGAAACCAGGCCGTTACTGCAATTATTAAAAGCCATACTAATCAATATTAATATTAGTGGCAATTTGATTATCTTCATCTCATCATCTCCCGATATCACTATCAATTGCCATTCATAAGGGCCGTTACGGTATGATACTGATATCTATATAGTGATAATCACGTTCTATCTCCGCTTGAACAGGCTCTTGAAGATTCGGGTCTTCAAAATGTGTTAGAACAATATACGAGTATCAAGGGAGGAAAAAAATAAAAAGAATATGATCATGGAATTTTTTTATGTTGTAGCAGTGTGCCTTGTACGTGTCTGGAAAACCGGACAGGCGGTCTTTATGAGTGGATGGTCTAAATGAGTTGAGAAAGTATCCGGAGCTGAATCAGGCCCCGGCTTCCTGCTCGTCCAGGTTCTGGATGAGGCCCTTGAGCTCGCCGGATTTCTCGTTCAGCACCCTGATGAGTTCGAGTATCCTGGTGTTCGAGGTGGCGATGTCGCTGGCCATGTTGGCCAGGTTCTGGATGGTGTTCGCACCCTCCAGCATCCCGCGTTTCTGCTCGGTCGTGGACATAGCGATGATGCGCGACTGCTCCCGGATGACGTCGGCCTGCGAGATCAGCTCCAGGATGGCGCTCTCCTGCCGCGACATCGCGTTTTTCACGGTGGCTATCTGCGTGTTGACGCCGGTGACCAGCTTCGCCACGTCGCTGGTTGACTGCCTGGTCTGGCCCGCGATCTCGATCCCCCGGCCGATGTCCACCTAAATCCGCTCGATCTGGCTGGATATCTGTTTCGAGTTGTCCGACGTCGCCGAGGCCAGCTTGCCGATCTCGTCCGCGACAACGGCGAAGCCCCTGCCGTGCTCCCCGGCCCGGGCCGCCTCGATCGCCGCGTTGAGGGAGAGGAGGTTGATCTTGTCCGATATGTCGTTGATGAGCGAGACGATATTGGTGATCGCCTTGCCTCCCTCGCTGATGATCTGCATCATCTCGGTCATGCGGGTCAGGTCGGTTTCCGTTTTTTCGGTGAAGCGTATGACGTTCTCCATGCTGTTCATGACGGCTTCGTTGGTCTTCCGTACCTCTTCCTGCGTCGCTGAAAGGATGCCGGACATGGTGCGTATTTTCTCGCCTTCCAGTGCGAGCTTCGACATCGACTGGTCGATCGAATACGTGGAGGAGGTCAGCTCCTCGTAGGAGGCGGCCATCTGTTCGGCGTGCGCGGCCTGGTTCTGCGCCACACCGGTGAAGGTGTCGGCGATCCCGGACTGCTCGGTGCTGATGCGGTGGAGCTCGACCGAGGTGCTCTCGGCCTTTTCGAATATCCTGAGGAGCGATTCGGTCCTGCTCCGGAGGCTGCCCGTGACCGACCGGAGCGATTCCGTCATCATGGTGATCCTCTCGGCCATGCCGATGGAGAGGAGTATGGACTGGAACGCCGCGCCCAGGAGCACGCCGTACTTGGTGAGCATGGTCTCGGGCAGGAGGCCGAAGGTCTTGAACCCGTACAGGAGCGTACCCACGATGAGGCCGAACCAAGCGATCAGGAAGTAGAGCGCCGGCTTGTAGCCGCGGCGCCACTGTAAATATGCCACCAGGATGAGCGCCGGCGCGTACAGGACGCAGAGGGCCACCGCGTAGATGATCGCCGCGAAGTACTCGACCGAGAGGGCCAGCACCGTGCCGGCAGCGCCGAGTGCGACGAACCCGATGATGGCCTTGTCAAGGCGCGGGTTCTCGGTTTTCGTCTGGAGGAACATCCGCGTGAACATCGAGCTCCATACGACAACCATGCTCACGCAGAAGGGCACGACCCGCTTGCCCCACCAGGGCAGGCCGGGCCAGAGGTACTGGTACGATACGCCGTTCTCGGACATGATGTAAAACACGTAAAAGGCCATGTAGAGCACGAGGAAGAGGTAGCTCAGGTCGCGGGTGATGGCGAAGATGAACAGGTTGTAGAGGACCATCACGATGATGAAACCGTAAAAAATTCCGAGGAAGAGCCGGATCATCCCGTTCCTTTCAGCATACGCCCGGTAGCTGACCAGGCTCATGGGCACGGCGAACGAGTCCTGCGTCTCTATCCGGAGATACAGGGTGCGCGGTGCTCCGGGCTCGATATCCGCCTTGAATACGAAGTTCTCGCTTTTTATCTCGCGGACGCCGAAGGGGAGGAGCTGTCCCTGTTTTTTCTCAATGAAGCCGTCGCCGGACGGAACATACAGTGTCACGTAGTCCAGCAGGGCGTAGCGGATCTCGACGAGCCATTCTCTCCGTGCCTCTGTGGCGACCGTGAACCTGATCCAGTAGGCGGACCTGGTGTAGCCGAAATTCGGCACGTCCGCCGCGTCGTGCCTGAAGCGATGTCGTATTCGGATGATGACACCCGGCCGATGGTGAGGTTTTTACCGGGGTCCTCAAGGCAGGAGAGGAACTGACCTGTCAGTTCATATTCTTCTGACCCGCATCGATGTTCAGCGTGTCCTGAGCGAGCAGCGGCCCCGATGCGATCAACATTGAAGCGAGCGCTATCAGCATTCGGGCCGCACGGGCGTATTTTTTCTTTAATCCGTTTCTTGTCATAAATGGTTTTTTTTGAAGTAAAATTGGTAAGCATCATTTCAAAATGAGTCAAGCCTGTTTTTGACTTGGACGAGACTCAGCGGAAAATTTGTCATGATGACTGATCTGGACAATGTCGCGCGATATGAATGATTGATCGTGACGGCAGTGCCCGCCGGACTATTTTTTAATTGAATTTTTATTACGGTGAACGCAACTGGTACATGGAGTTTGAAATATGATACCAATAGTTGCATTCGTGGGATGGTCGGGGAGCGGCAAGACGACACTCCTCGAGAAGCTGATCCCGGAGCTGGTACGGCGCGGCCGCCGTGTTGCCACGGCGAAGCATCTTTCCCACGGTTTCGTGATGGACCACGAGGGAAAGGACACGTGGCGCCACCGGAATGCGGGCTCCTCGTGTACCGTCCTGTCGGCCGCCGGCCAGCTCGCTCTTGTGCGGGACATGGACCATGACGCGTCCCTTGACGAGATCAGGGACGGGTACATCCGCGATGTTGACATTATTTTGGCCGAGGGATTCAAGAAGGAGGCGGTGCCCAAGATCGAGGTGTTCCGCACCGGCGCGCATCCGGAGCCGCTGTTCGCAGACCACCCGGACCTGGTCGCCATGGTGAGCGACAGGACCTTCGCCATTAAGGCGCCCTGCCTGGGGCTCGAGGATATCAACGGGCTGGCTGATATTATCGAGGGAACGTTTTTACGGAAATGAGCGACACGAATATACTGAAAAACTGCTTTGCCCTGACCGGCTCGATCGGTACCGGCAAGTCGTCCGTCGCCGCGATGCTTGCGGAGATGGGCGCCCACATCATCGACACGGACCTGATCGCGCGCGAGGTCGTGGAGCCGGGGCGGCCGGCCCTCGCTGAAATAGCCGAATACTTCGGCCGCGAGGCGCTCAACCCGGACGGAACGCTGAACCGCGAAGCGGTACGCGACCGGATCATCCGCGATCCCGGGAAACGGGCGAAACTCAACGCCATTACGCATCCCCGCATCAACGCAGTCGTGATGGAGCGCATTGCCGGGTATTCCCGCCTGAACGACGGCATGCCGATCATCATCGACGTGCCGCTCCTGTACGAATCCGGCTGGGACCGGTTTTTCCCGGACGCGATACTGGTGTATGCGCCGGTTCCTGTCCAGGCCGAGCGGCTCATGGACCGGGACCGTCTGGACCGGCAGACGGCGGACCTCACCATTTCCGCGCAGATGAGCATAGAGGAGAAGAAAGGGAAGGCGCGGTTCGTTATCGATAACTCGGGAAGCCTTGAGAATACGAAGAAGCTCGTGGAGGCGCTGTTCCTGGATTTGAGGGCGATAATCGCGAGGAATTAATCATTATGCAGATAGGTCCGCAAGCGCTTGCGGACCTATCCATTCAGTCCAACCCCTTCCAGATATTGATTTCCGGATCGTCGTTGCATGTGCGGCAGAAAACGTGCGGCTCGCCGCTGCCGCACCCGTTGCACCAGATGTCGAACACGCGGCATTCCTTGCACAGGGGCCTGTCGCACCCGTCGCAGTATACCACGGCCTCGTTCCTGCCG
>JAKJGD010000047.1 GCA_022704585.1 Spirochaetota bacterium
TTGTCAATCCTGCACCTCTCGGGAGTAAAAAAGCAGAACGGCGGTCTGGATGAAAAAGCGTATCATTCCGCGGCCATTGGCTTCACCTTTACGATCATGACCGTCATTACCGGGTCAATATGGGCCAGGATCAGCTGGGGGACTTTCTGGAACTGGGACCCGCGTGAAACCTCGATAGTGATCATACTGCTGATCTATATCGCCTATTTTAGCCTGCAGGGCGCCCTTACGGATAATGAAAAGCGGGGAAGAATCGGCTCGACCTACCTGATCCTGGCAATGGTCACCCTGCCCTTTTTTGTCTTCCTCGTGCCGCGGCTCTATCCCTCGCTGCATCCGGACCCGATCATTAACGCTGATAAAAAGATATACCTTGACGACCACATGAAATTGACGCTCATCGTTGGGATTCTGTCGTTCAGCATCCTGTACTGCTACCTGTTCGATCTCATGAATCGAATTCTCGTGATAAGAAAAAAAATCGAGGAATACCGTGAAACGAGCAATTAAAATCATCACCTTATGTGCCCTCATAACCTTTACCATATTCTGGCAAACCATGTCCCCCGGCAGGCCGTCACGGTCCTGCTGTACAATTGCCGTACCCGGGCTTTCTGTTTTTGCACAGGAGACCGTTACGCCATCACAGGTTGCACTGCCGGATATGGGCAGGACTGCTGAATCTTCCACCGTACTGTACCAGGTGATGGCCGTCGTGCTGGTCATCTGGCTCGGACTGGGGCTGTTCCTCTTCCTGATCGATCGCAGGATAACCAGACTTGAACAAAGCATGCCCGATAAGCAGGGGAACGGTTCCAAATGATCCAGCCGAAATCCCGGAATGTAATAATTTTCGCTGTCGGCCTTGCATTTCTGGCAGTTGCCGTATTCTTCGCACTGTTCTCGTCAGGCGACGACATCCTCTCGCCCTATGTACCGTTCAAGGAAGCGCAGGCAAGCAGCGGCCGGTACGTCCAGGTCATCGGCGCTCTTGATAAATCGGTCCCGGTTAAGCACAGTGAGGGCGCCTTTACGTTCACGCTGGTTGACAGCGATGGAACAAAAATGAACGTGATACATCGCGGCACCAAACCGCAAAATTTTGAGCACACTGAACAGGTGGTTTTACTCGGACGCTTCTCGATTGGAAGCAGTCTGTTCGAAGCCGACAAGGTACTGGTAAAATGCCCGTCAAAATACAGGAGAGAGCAATAACATGGAAACCGGAGTTAACTGGGGTGCCCTCTGTATAATTGTATCGCTTATTTTTTCACTGGCGGCCCTTGCCTCCACCGTTCTGCTGGCAGCGGGGAGGGAGCAGTTCGCCGTACCGTCGAGATATCTCTCCGTCACGGCAAGCGCCGGAATTTTTCTGGCGGCGGCGCTTCTCTTCTTTTACCTGATCAGCTCTGATTTCCGCTTCCTCTACGTGTACGGAAATTCTTCGCATGACCTTTCACTCGCGTACCGCATCGCCGCATTCTGGGCCGGTAAGGAGGGAAGCTTCCTTCTCTGGCTCATGTTTCTTAACGGGTTCGTGTATATAGTCACGCACCGTAAAACCGGGGATACCGCGATAATAACATCGGTGCTGCTCCTGACCCAGGTCTGTATTCTCGTATTGCTGATAATCGAAAGCCCATTTAAATACATCTGGAGCGCGTATCCCGAATCAATCAACCCGGGCCAGTATCCGGCCGACGGGGCCGGACTGAATCCCCTTCTCAAAGATCCCTGGATGGTCATACACCCGCCGGTCCTTTTTCTCGGCTATGCCTCGGCGAGCGTTCCCTTTGCGTATGCGATCGCGGCCCTTGTAAAAAAAGAATACCGGAGCTGGATCGATGAAGCGTACCCCTGGCTCCTGTTCAGCATGCTCACCCTGGGCATCGGGATTTTCCTTGGAGGATACTGGGCCTATTCGGTACTTGGCTGGGGCGGGTATTGGGGCTGGGACCCGGTGGAGAACTCATCCCTGATTCCGTGGCTCGTTGCCATCGCGCTGGTCCACGGCTGCATAGTGCAGCGCCGGCAGGGCAGCCTGGCACGGACCAACCTTGTGCTCGGCCTCCTGTATTTCATCACGGTCTTTTACAGCACCTGGCTGACCAGGAGCGGTGTGCTTTCTGATTTTTCAGTCCACTCCTTCGCGGCCTCGGATATAGCCACCTATCTTCTGGCATTTTTCCTTATCTTCACGGCCGGCTCGGCCGCCCTGTTTATCACCCGGTTCAGCAGCATAAGCGGCACGCTGCTCAACACTGCACTGTTCGACTGGAAGACCATGACAGTGTACGGCATCATGGTGCTGTCAATATATTCCCTGATCATACTGGTCGGTACGTCAATGCCGCTCCTGTCGGGGCTTTTTATGGCGCATCCCTCGAACGTGACCGAGGCATTTTATAATAACTTTTCAAAGCCGTTCGGTCTCCTGATTCTCCTCCTCATGACCCTTGGCACAACCCTGGCCGTTACCGGGAAAAAACAGCTTACCGGGAAAGAGAACATTGCCGCCGGGGCCCTATCAGCAGCCCTTGGAATAGCGCTCAATGCGGGATTCACTACCAGCCCCTTCGCTTTTTTATTTTCGATTCTCGCATTGTTCCTCGTGCTCAGAGCCCTGATCGATCTCTGGAAAACGCGGAGCCTGGCGCTCCTCCCGTCCCGTCTCACCCATATCGGCGTGGGGATACTGGTGATCGGCTTCATTACCTCCGGATTCCATACTACCGCAGCCCAGAAAAAGCTCGTCCAGGGCAAGGAAGAGATTATCGATTCAACCGGCATCACCTTCACCGGATTCAACGAGGCGAAAGATTCGTCCCTTCGCTTCACGATACGTAACGGCTCATCGTCCCGGGTTGTCGAAACCGCGTATTACTTTGACGAAAAAACCCAGTCAATCTATAAAGAGCCGTATATCATGTCGGGGCTGTTCCACGACGTGTATATCGCTCCGGAGAGCTACGAGTCGGGCGGGGAGGCACTTACAACACTGGTTATCCAGAAAGGCGAGGAGAAGGAGATCGGGGGCATAACAGTCCGATTTATCGGCTTCAGGACCGAGCATATGACGTCGGGAGAGCCGACCACCTATGCGGACCTCACAGTCAACGGTATCAGGCTTTCGCCCGGCATGAAATTCACCCAGGCAGACGTATTCTACCTTGACAGCACCATACCAGGCACCGACCGCTCGGTTTCACTAAAAAATATCGATGCGACGAGCAAGAAGATACTGCTTCATGTCACGCCGGGAAAAGCGCTTGCGATTCCTCCCGATACCGTGTTTATAACAGTCACGAACAAGAGGCTCATCTGGCTGGTATGGCTCGGCACCATACTGATCGCCATGGGGGGCGGCTATACATTCGGAAGGTCGGTTCGTTCCCGGTAATCGGGGCGGTTTACAGCTTGTTATCCTCGATCAATAGTTTGAGTGCCGTCTTCATATTCTCGATCTCATCTGAGAGCCGTTTGTAAGCGGTATCAATCTTATCCAACTCGTTGTTCTTTCCGATCTTCTCGAGTTCAAGAGCAGCGTTATATGCTTTATCAGCAGAAAAATTAGCGACAGCGCCTTTTATCGTGTGGGCGGTTTTTCCTATCTTTTCTCCGCTTTTATTCCTGATGCCTTCCTGGATGGCTTCAAGCAATCTCGGAGAATCGGAAAAAAACAGCTCGGCGAGCTCCTTCAAAAGATCAAAGTCCCCATCAAGCCGGTCATTCAGGGCTTTTCGATTTATATAATCCTCAATTTTCATATTCCCGTTCCTTATCAGCCCTGCCGCCACGGGCAACCTTCCGGTCCCGCTGCCACGCTGTCCATTGTGATGCTTAATTTCACATTATTCATAATAATGTCAAGAGCAAATTCTCATGCTTCCTCTCAATAAAACTTACCCTCCGATGATTTTTTTTTATCCCGGGATCGTCTCAATCGTTATAATCAGGAAATGCCCGTACGGGCCCCGGACTTCCCTTTTTTCATTGACTCAGACAGACAATGCGGCATAATGTAACACGGTAATGAACTGCCATGATACGTACGGTTTCGATAAGCTTCAGGCCCGATGACGACAGTTGCGCACAGCATCTCCGTTCGCTCGTGGATTACCTCGAAAAGGCGGGCATCCGCGTTCTTCTCCCCCGGTATGACCTCATCCGTAGGGAGGAATGCTACCGCCTGGCCGTTGATGAAGAGCAGTTCGTCAATGACCCGGACCTTATAATCGTCATAGGCGGCGACGGAACTTTCCTCCGAACCGCCCGGCTCTTCTGCGGGTCCGGCAAGCCCATATTCGGCATAAACCGCGGAAGGCTCGGCTTTCTTACCGAATTCAGCCCTGAGGAATATCCCCGTTTTCTCGAAAAAGTGCTGAAGGGGGACTACACCACGACCGAGCGCCTGGTCCTGGAGGCCTCCCTATCCCGCGACGGCAGCGTTCTGTCGACGGTCAATTTTCTGAACGATGCAGTCATCCATAAGGGCTCCTTTGCTCGGCCGATCCGTCTGGACATGGAAATCGACGGGAATTTTCTGAGCTCGTTCACCGGAGACGGCCTTATCATATCGACGCCTACCGGGTCCACGGCGTATTCACTTTCCGCGGGCGGGCCGATTATCACGCCTACCCAGGCCGAGATCTATCTCCTGAGTCCCGTCTGCCCGCACAGCCTGGCCATGCGCCCCATGATAATACCGGCAACGTCAATGTTCAGCGTGCGCGTCAACGCCGAGTACCAGAACCTGTTACTGACGATCGACGGTCAGGAAACATTCACGGTAAACGGAAACGACGAGGTCAGTATCCGCATATCAAACAAGAACATCAAGCTGATCACCCACCCGGAGAAGAATTACTACACCATCCTGCGCGAAAAACTAGGATGGGGATAACGGCAACCGGAACCGACTATGCTGCTCGACCTTAAAATAAAAAATTTCGTCATTATTGAAGACCTGGCCATTTCGTTCGGACGGGGGCTCAATATCCTCACCGGCGAGACCGGCGCGGGAAAATCTATTCTTATCGACGCTCTCTCCGGCGTTCTCGGCGAGAAAATGACCACCGACATGATACGCACGGGCTTCGAGAAATCGACGCTCGAAGCGAGTTTCGACATAGCGGCCGCTCCCCAGGTGCGCCGGATGCTTGAGGATTCGGGTATTGACTGCGACGACGATACCCTGCTGCTCAGGCGCGAGCTCTACGCCAGCGGCAAGGGCCGTTCCTTCGCAAACGCGGTCCAGATTCCCGCTTCGAAGCTCAAGGAGCTGTCCGAGTACCTGATCGACATACACGGGCAGAACGAACACCAGAACATTGTGAAGGTCTCCCGTCACCGGGAGCTCCTCGACAGTTTCGGCAATCTTGAAGGCGAGGTGGCGCGCGTCCGCTCCATCCACGAGCGCCTTCAGAAGCTCAAGGACAGCATCAATTCCTTCGATATAGACGAACGGGAAAAGGCGCGCCGAATCGAGTTCAACTCTTTCGCGGTCAGGGAAATCGAGGCGGCAAAGCTGAAAACCGGCGAAGAAGAAGAGCTGAAAAACGAATCCACGCTCCTTGCCAACGCCGAGAAGCTCTTCAAGGAGATAACATCCGCGTCGCAGAACATGAGCGGCGACGGCGGCATAATTCAGAAGCTGAAGGTCTCGGAGCAGGCTCTCTCGAAAATATCGGAATATGACCCGGAGATATCCGGCATTCTCGACACGATCAAGCAGGCGCTCTATTCGCTGGAAGATGCATCAGATTACCTGCGCGGATACCGGACCCATATCGATTTTACCCCGGAGCGGATAAACCAGGTTGAGGAGCGCCTCTCGCTGCTGGCAAGCTTCAAGAAGAAATACGGCGATTCAATCCAGGATATACTGAATTATGCTGAAAAGGCCCGGGCCGAGATGGAGGCAATTTCCTCGGGCGAAGAGCAGCGCGAGAAGCTGAAGACCGAATACCGTCAGGCGGTAAAGGAAGCCAAGGAAGTAGCCCTCAGGCTTTCCGAGAGCCGCAAGGAAACCGCGCGCACGCTGGAGTCCCGGGTCATGAAGGAGCTCGCCGACCTGGGCATGTCGGGCACGATATTCAAGGTTTCGATACAGCGGGAGATCAATCCGCAGGGCGAGATCGAGGCAGACAACAAGCGCTACATGCTCTACCCGCACGGGTTGGACCGGATCGAGTTTCTTCTTTCCGCTAACGCCGGCGAGGACCTGCGCCAGCTCCGGAAGGTCGCATCCGGCGGCGAGATGTCGCGGATCATGCTTGCCATCAAAAACGTCATTCTTTCTGCAGACATTGTCGACAGCCTGGTATTCGACGAGGTTGACGCCGGCATCGGCGGCAAGGTAGCCGAGATCGTCGGACGAAAGCTCAAGTCACTTGCAAAAAACAGGCAGGTGCTTGTGGTGACACACCTGCCCCAGATTGCAGCGATGTCCGACAGCCATTATTCGGTCCAGAAGGGTAAATCAGGAGAACGCATCACCACCCTGGTAAAACAGCTCAACCTGAAGGACAAGATCAGGGAGATAGCCCGGATGCTCGCGGGTGAAACCGTCACCGATCTCTCCATGAAACACGCTGAAGAAATGGTACGCAATGCGGAACGCAGCGGCCCTGCCTGAGGGCGAGATCAACCTGACGCACCACCTGACTTCGATCATCGCGTCAATCGTCAAACACTCACCGTCCCTCGCTCATATCGATGTCGGGAAGGTGCTTGTCTGCATTGGCTCCAACCGGAGCGGCCGCCGCGGCGGATTGTACGGGAAGCTGATCCCCCTTCGCTTTGAAAACGGGACCGAAATTGTCCGGTACCGCGGCAGGTATTACACCCTGCCGGCAATATCCCATAACGGCGCGGACTGTCTCTATATCATTTACTTTTACATGCCCCGTTTTTTTGACCTGCCGTGGAATGAAAAGCTGAGGGTCATATTCCATGAGCTCTACCACATCAGCCCCCGGTTCGACGGCGATATCCGTCGCATGGGAGCTGTCAAAACAGCGCATGGCCATTCCAAGAAGCATTTCGACTCCCTGTACGCTGATGAGCTGAAAGCTTTCTCCGATTATATAAGGGTGACTCCGGCCATGAACTTACTCGACATGAACACCGGCGCCCTGTACCGGCGGTACCGCAAGGTGACGGGAGTCAGGATGAAAAGCCCGAAGCCGGTACTTCTTGACCACAAATAATATTTCCACGCTTTATACGTTTCCCGGCCCCATTCGCCGCACCGCCCCTAAAAAAATCATTTTTTACAATTAATTCCTTGACAGTCGGAGGCGCCTGACGGATATGTTTCTACTAATAGAATCGTTTCTATAAATAGAAACATTTTGGACGGTCTCCATGAACAAGATCAAAGAGATAGCCTCCGTTCTCGCGATGACCGACGACAAGGAGGAGATCGAGGGCTTTTTGAAGAGCATCCTCACGAAAAACGAGGCGGATGAGATTTCTTCACGCTGGGAGCTCGTAAAGCTCCTGCATGAAGGCATGAGCCAGAGGAAGATCGCGGAGCGCCTGGGGCTCAGTCTGTGCAAGATCACCCGCGGCTCTCGGGAGCTAAAAAAGTCCCGGTCGCCCTTTAAAGCCATGCTGGAAAAACTCCAGGAGCTTTCGAAAAACTAATCCGCATGATGCGGATCAACAATATAAGGAGTAACTCTATGCTGACTAAAGTATTTTTAAATGAAGACGAAATTCCGCGGAAGTGGTACAATCTCGCTGCCGATCTTCCGACCCCCCTCCAGCCGCCGCTGGGACCCGACGGGAAGCCGGTGAGCCCGGACATGCTCGCCCCGGTATTCCCGATGAATCTCATCGAGCAGGAAGTGAGCCAGGAGCGCTGGATCGACATCCCCGGGGAGGTGCTTGAGTTGCTCTACCGCTGGCGTCCCTCACCGCTTCACCGGGCGCACCATCTTGAAAAAGCTCTCGGCACGCCGGCCCGTATCTATTACAAGAACGAAAGCGTTTCACCGGCGGGGAGCCACAAGCCGAATACGGCCGTCGCCCAGGCCTGGTATAACAAGCAATTCGGCATCAAGAAGCTCACCACCGAAACCGGGGCCGGCCAGTGGGGCAGCGCCCTGTCGTTCGCCTGCGCTCTTATCGGGCTCGAGTGCAAGGTGTTCATGGTGCGTATCAGCTTCGAGCAGAAGCCGATGCGGAAGACGATGATGCAGACATGGGGCGGGGTCTGCGTCCCGAGCCCCAGCCCGGAAACGGCCGCGGGCCGCGCCGTGCTGGAAAAGCACCCGGACACCCCCGGAAGCCTGGGTATCGCCATCAGTGAGGCGGTTGAGGCCGCCGTGTCCGATACCACCGGCCAGACGCGCTATGCCCTGGGCAGCGTCCTCAACCATGTGTGCCTGCACCAGACAATCATCGGCCAGGAAGCAAAAAAGCAGCTCGAAAAGTTCGGTGAAAAAAAGGCGGACGTTGTTATCGGTTGCGCGGGCGGCGGCAGCAACTTTGCCGGCCTCTCGTTCCCGTTTGCCAACGACAAAATACACGGTGCGCAGATCGAGATCATCCCGGTCGAGCCGACCTCGTGCCCGACCCTGACCAAGGGCCCGTTCATATACGATCATGGCGATATCGCCAAAATGACGCCGCTTATGCCAATGTATTCGCTGGGCCACAGCTTCGTTCCGGATTCGATCCATGCCGGCGGCCTCCGGTACCACGGCATGGCTCCGCTTGTATCTGCCGGCGTACTCGAGGGCCTGTTTACTCCCATGGCCATTCCGCAGATCGAATGCTTCAAGGCAGCGATGCTCTTTGCCAAAACTGAAGGGATCATTGTCGCGCCCGAAACCAGCCACGCCATCGCCGCGACGATCCGCAAAGCCAGGGAAGCGAAAGAGGAGGGCAAGGAAAAGGTGATTATATTCAACCTGAGCGGTCATGGACTCATGGACCTCTACGGTTACGATCTCTTCCTTCATGACAAGCTCGCCGATCACGAGCTGCACCAGGACGAGGTCAACGAGGCCCTTGCCGAGCTCAAGGACCTTC
>JAKJGD010000593.1 GCA_022704585.1 Spirochaetota bacterium
GCCGCGGGCGAGACGGCCGGAACCGATGCGGAAAAGGATAAAATGATCTTTGTCGTGCTGAAAGACTGGGACTATTCGGTCGCCGATGCCATCATCAAGGCTGTGACAGCCAAGTACCCCGAGTCAAGGCCCTGGATGACGATGGGCGGAAAGATAGGGATACGGCTGATAGAGAGCGTGAGCCTTCCCGAGTTCATATCATCGATCGAGAATATTGAGGTGACGCCGGTGTACCGAGCCCGGGTCGTGGTCAACGAGCGGGACGGCACCATAGTGACCGGCGGCGACGTGAAGATTTCCGCGGCCATGGTGAGCAGGGAAGGGATGACCGTCGAGATCAAGGAAACCGGCAAGAAGGCGTCCGCTTCCGAGGTGAAAGACACCGCGTCCGTCAGCGATCTGGTGGATTCGATGAACGCAATCGGCGCCACCACGGCGGACATCATAGCTATACTGAAAGCGCTGGAGGCTTCCGGCGCGCTGCATGCCGAGCTCATAGTGAGGTGACCATGAACGCACAGGGGATTTTACCGGTAAACGGGGCCGGGTACGACAACATCGATTACGCGGCAAAGCTGGTCCGGGTGCACCGGGGAGCGGAACGGAGCGAGGGCGGCCCCTCGTTCGAGGAGACGCTCTCGTCGGCCCTGAGGAGCAACCCTGCGTCACTCTCGGCGCGGGAAAAAACGGGAAAGGCGGAGAAGGAGCAGAAGCGGCTCTGGGACGCCTGCATCGAGATGGAATCCCTCCTTGTCGGAAGAATGATGAAGGAGATGAGAAAAACCGTGGAAAAGACCGGGTGGATCAACGGCGGCCACGCGGAAGAGATATTCGAGGACATGCTGTATGACGAATACTCGCTTGACATCTCGCGCAATTCCAACCTGGGCCTGGCAAAGATGCTCTATGAAGACATGAAACGGCGCCTGTAAGCGCCCGCCATTAAACATTCCCACACTATCATCCCCGCCCATGCGGGGATTTTTTATGGTTCCCGTTTCATGGGCGCCTTACTTGCAGGGGTGGCCGTGTTTTTTGATCGTGATCGGGCAATAGGAGTCCAGCTCTGCGCCTTCGAGTACCGTCATGGCCGCCGGGCCGGAGCCCCCGGAGCTTTTCTCTATCTCGACCCTGCCGTCCGCGCTGCACGCGATCCTGTCGGTGGACACCAGGAGGGCGGCCCTGTCCATGGCGGCATCCACCGGCATAACCGTTCCGTTCTTCGTTGCCTCGCGGTATCTGGCAGGGTCGGAATACTCCCACGCGTTTATCGATTTAAGCTCATGCTCTGTCTGGCACATGTAGAGCTTTACGATCTGGTCAAGACCGGTCGCGGGCGCGGCAAACGGTGCCGTGAATATGCAAGCCGCTGCGGCGGCGATGAGCCTCATGGTCATGGTTCCTGTCATATGTTTAACCTTTTTAAATTTATTTCATGCTACATGAAAAATTATTGCAATTATTATTTTATTGTAAAGGTAATTACAGGGAACGGCGCCGTGGCTGTTCCGATCGGGAAGGCGGTGGTTCGTCATATGAAGAATGAAGATCAAACACTCACATCCGGCGCGGCCGGCGTCAACCCGGCATGGTATTTTGTCGCGGGGTGCTTCTCGCTGCTTGCCCTGATCGCTGTTCTCAACCGTGAGCGGTTTCCCTTCGGCGAGCTCAACTTTTTCACGTTCCTCTGGACCCTCGCCGCTCTGCTGATCGTCCACACGGGGTTGAATGCGAAACACTACCGGACGCTGCGCCGCTCCGGCGGCGACCTGGCCGGCGCCTATATGCGCGATTTGCTCGGGTATATCCCCTACCTGATGGTGGCGGCGCTTTACGACAATGTGTCCCTGTTCGAG
>JAKJGD010000594.1 GCA_022704585.1 Spirochaetota bacterium
GAACCCCGGGATCGCGTCAAACACATAGTTCATGATTACCCAGGTCCAGACGAGAAAAAAAGACACGTTGATGGGGATAAGGCCCAGAATGAGCCGAATCCTGTACAGCCGGGGAAACTTCGCGAAGAAATTGAATACATAGGCACTGTCGTGATGCCCGCTGATGATTATCTGCTGCCGGACTTCCGCGGCCGGCTCGATGACGCCGTATACGTTGTATCCCTTTTTCTTTTCATAGAAACGGTCGAAAACCTGCAGGTAAAAAACGAACTGACACACGCTGATGACAACACCGAAGGTGTAGCCTGCCGCGGCGGGTATAAGGCATCCGAAAAACAGAAACACCGACGAGACGATGAAAGAAACGGCGGACACGCATATAAACCCGAGCATCGCGCGGGGATGCATCTCGAATTCCTCGATCGCGGTGCAATCGCAATGCCTGTCCATCTCCCTCTTGATTATATCGGCCGACCGCCTGCATGCTTCCGTGCCGGCCAGGCGCGGCCCGCATTCGTCAATTATGTTACCGGTAAATTTGAGAGCTTCCGCCGCGTGTTTGCCGGATATGACCGTTTTTTTCATTAGAGATTCTTCTCCATCATGATGTGCAAGAACCCGTTCCATCCGACAACTGCCGCTAGGACAGGCCACATTTATATAGAAGCCGGCGTATGCTGCGTCAAGAATTATATTCACAGGAAATGTCAATCGAGAAGTCCCATATAAGAGCCATGGTCCAAAAATAGCTTTCAATTTTCACCCTGCTTCTTTCATACTGTTCGTGGACACGTTCCTGATACATGACGAGCAGGGAACAATACATTGATTTTAAAACTGACAGTATACGCTGCCCTGATATCCTTGACGATACTGGCCATGCCGCCTGACCTTGCGGCAATCGATGCCGGCCAGAACCCATGGGGCATCAAGTGGCGCGTGATCAAGACGCAGCATTTCAAGGTGATTTACCCGGCAGAGATCGAGAAGGACGCCCGGCGGGTCGCCGCGACACTGGAATATGCATACCCGCACGTTACCAAAAGCCTGAAATTCCAGCCAAAGCGCCGCCTCCCGGTGCTCCTGTATACCCAATCGGTCATCTCCAACGGCATGGCGGCGTACATGCCGCGGCGTACTCAATGGTGGAACACGCCCCCCCAGGACTCCTTTGCCGGCTCCAACGACTGGTACACGGAGCTTGCGATTCACGAGTTCAGGCACATCGTTCAGATGGACGGGCTTAACCGCGCCTTTAACAAGGCACTCTACATACTGTTCGGTGGGACAGGGGCTTTCATCATGGGTGGCATCAGCGTGCCCTGGTGGTTCATCGAGGGTGACGCCGTGGGCACGGAGACTGCCCTTACCGCAAGCGGCCGGGGCAGGATCCCGGAATTCGATGTCGAGCTCCGCGCCCAGCTGCTCTCTGGAAAACGCTACAGGTATTACAAGGCCCTGTTCGGCTCTTACCGGGACTGGGATCCCCTCTCCTCGCCCTATCTCATGGGCTACTACCTCACCACGCACGTGAAGCGAAAATACGGGCCCGACATATGGGCGGACATGCTCTACCGCGCGACCTGGTGCCCCTTTGTACCTCACTGGTTCACCATACAGCTTAAAAAAAAGACGGGCAAGGCAGCCCACGTACTCTACAACGAAACCATGGACGAGCTCGAGAAACTCTGGCGTGAACAGCTTGCGGGACTAGAATTCACGGATGCCAGGCCCCTCCAGAAAATAGACAGTAAGAACTGGACCTACAACGACGCGCCGCAATACGCCCCGGACGGGAGCATCCTCGTCATGAGACACGGCATGAAGGACATTTATTCTCTGGTCAGGATCGAT
>JAKJGD010000595.1 GCA_022704585.1 Spirochaetota bacterium
TCATTGCCTTCGGCTCGGTAATCGCGCACACGGCCGTGCTTCTGGTGCTCCAGACGGGCCAGACCCGCATCTTCTTCTCGATGGCCCGGGACGGCCTGTTCCCCAAATCGTTCGCGAAAGTGCACCCGCGCTACCGGACCCCGCACGTGAACATCGTGTTGACCGGGCTCTTCGTCGGGGTCCTCTCGGCCTTCACCAGCATCGACGAGATGGTGGACCTCACCAACGTCGGCACGCTCTTCTCCTTCATGCTCGTGTGCGTCGGGGTGCTCATGCTCCGGAAGATCGAGCCGAACCGCGATCGGGGGTTCCGCGTACCGTTCGTGACGGCTGTTTCCATCGCCGGCATCGGGATGTGCGCATACCTGGTGGCGGGCCTTCCGGCCATTACCTTCCTGAGGTTCATCCTGTGGCTGGCGGCCGGCGCCGTGATATATTTCTCGTACGGGTTCTGGAAGAGCCGGCAGCGGGAACGGCCGTAAAACTATTGACACGGGACCGCGGGATGGAAATGTATGGTACTATGAACCGGTTACTGTCCAATAAATCTTCGAGAGGCAGTCGATGAAGGTCCTCGGCTCTAACGAGCTCATCGCGGCAGTTATCGACGCCGGGCTCTGCACCGGCTGCGGCGCCTGCGTATCGCTCTGTCCCTACCTCAAGTCCCATGACGGGAAAACGGCGCTTCTTTTCCCCTGTACGCGCCCGGAGGGGAGGTGCTTTGCCTATTGCCCGAAAGTCGAAGTAGATCTGGACGAGGCTTCTCTGACCGTTTTCGGGAAACCCTATACCGGCGAGCCGCTCGGGCATTATATCGATATTAAGGCCGCACGCGCCGGACATAAAATGAAAAAGGGCAATTTCCAGGCCGGCGGCACCGTGTCGGCAATTATGACCTACGCGCTTCAGAAGAAGATACTTGACGCGGCAGTGCTCACGGGTCGAGACGGATTGCGCCCGGTTCCGCGCATTGTTACCAGCCCGGCGTCCGTCGCGGAGTCAGCGTCATCAAATTATTCTGCGGCTCCGACCGTCTCTGCATTCAACCAGGCGATGAAAGAGGGCTATAAACGCATAGGCGTGGTCGCGACCCCCTGCCAGGCGCTCGCGCTGGCCCAGATCCGCTCCAATCCCATGAAAGAAAAGAATTTTACGGATCCGACAGCGCTGGTGGCCGGAATATTCTGTACCTGGGCGCTGGATTACCGCCGGTTCAGGAAACTGCTCGAAGGGCGCGTTGATCTTAATGCAATCATAAAAATGGACATCCCTCCGCCGCCGGCCGAGAAGATGGAGATTTTCACGAAGAACGGCACGGTCGAGATACCGCTGCCGGAAGTGAGGGAGCAGGTCCCGGAGGGATGCGGTTACTGCTTCGATATGACCGCGGAGTTTGCGGACCTGTCAGTCGGGGTGCACGAGGGCCGTACGGACAGCAATACGCTCATCATCAGGACAGAACGGGGCGCGGACGCGGTCAACGGCGCCGTGCGCGACGGGTATCTCGAGGTGAGCGATTTACCGAAAGAGAACAGGGAGCACCTGGCGGCTGCGGCGGGAAACAGGAAGCGCCGCGCCATGGAGAAGGCGGCGGGCGAGGGCCTGGTAAACACCGGCAGCGGCCGATGCGCCGCGGTCAGGCTTTCGTCGATTACGGTGCAGAGAGGCGGACGGTAATGTCATACCTGTTTGACACGAAGAGCGGCACCCGGTATCTCATGATGGGAAACGACGCAATTGTACGCGGCGCGCTCGAGGCGGGCGTGGGCGTGGCAAGCGCCTATCCCGGCACCCCGTCGTCCGAGATAATTGAACAACTTTCCCGCGCATCGCGGGAGCGCAACATATACGT
>JAKJGD010000596.1 GCA_022704585.1 Spirochaetota bacterium
GTATGTGAAACTGGTTACTGAACTTGCCGATTTGCACGGGGTAGGAGGGAACGGTGTGCGAGCCTATGAGCTCGATCTCGTCGAAGTTCATCATCTTGTATCCCAGTGAGATCCTGAACCGCGCGTTGAGGACGTACATGAAGCTGATTTCATTTTCCTCGCGCTTATACCCGGTGTTGAGCGTGATCTTTGCCGCCGACGGTACGTCCACCGTGTACTCCGCTTCCTGGCTTGTCACCGAGAACATCGTCTGCGCGCTCAGGATGTACCTTTCGTAAAACTGGAACGACACTATGCCGCCCGCCAGGAGCGCGGGGTCCGCCTGCGCGTTTTCGTGCTGGCCGATGAACTCCGGGGTCCAGACCGAGTAGTACAGTGAAGGCCCGATCCCCAGGTTCCATGAAAAGGCCCGTGCCGGCACACACAGGAAAAACATGGTGAGACTCGCCAGCAGTATTGATTGGAAAGAAATTGGCATGCGAATCATGGCAGACCTTCCCGAAGGATCACCCCGCCGAAAATTATAGACAGCGCCGGCGGGGGTGTCAAGGCAAAATATCCCCGCGCCTTCGAACGGCTTACCGCACGATGCCGAGGAGCTCCACCTCGAAGACGAGGACCGAGTTGCCGGGGATGCTCCCGGCGCCCTGGGGTCCATAGCCCAGGTCCGCGGGAAGCGTCAGTTCGTACTTTGAGCCGACATTCATGAGCTGTACCCCTTCGGTCCAGCCCTTCACGACCTTGTTGAGGGGAAACTCGGCCGGGGTTTTCCTGGCGACGGAGCTGTCAAAGACCTGGCCGTTCACGAGTCTGCCGGTGTAATGCACCCGGACCTTGTCGGTCTCCCTCGGCCTGGGACCGTTTCCCGGAGTGAGAACCTTGTACTGCAGCCCCGAGGGCGTAACCTTCACGCCCGGTTTTTCCTTGTTCCGGGCAAGGTACTCCGCGCCTTCCTTGAGGTTCTTTTCGTTCATCCTGCGTTGATGCGAACTGAGGGCATTGGACATTTCCTGCTGGGGAACGCTGGGTTCGGTGCCGTCGAATCCCTCGTTTATCCCCAGGGTGAAGGCTGGTACGTTGAGGGCGATACCCTGGTCGATATATCCCTTGGCGATTCTGAAGCCGGTCTGCCGGCTCTTCTCGTCCGAGGGATTCTTGCCTTCAACGGCGTCCTTGATGCCGCCGATGATCTCGTCCTTGTTGAACATCGGCCTGCTTTTCAGGGCGGTGCCGATCTGGTGGCCGATGCTGAAATTCAATTTTGCCTCTTCGGTCGAGAGGTCCGGCTTGCACGAAAACACGAGGGCGGTGAGGAACAGCATGATAACGACGATAGTTCTTTTCATCTGGGTATCCTTTATATGTGATATATGGGTGTTCGTTGTTCAATGGCGCGTCATGATTCCGGAATGAAAGAAACGAAATTTTTCCCGGGTACATAGTTTTGATGGCGGAGCCGGGGCGATATTACTCCTCCTCTTTTCCCTCTTCCTCCAGCGAGAAGTTCGCCATCACCGTCTCCCGGTTGAGGAGATCGGTGCCGTAGCGGCCCCGCACTGGCGGAAAGGCGCAGTACTCGTGGAACGCGGTCTTCGCTTCGGCGCCGTCGCGCGTGTAGACGGCTATCTGCTGCTGGTGGAATGGGCCCATGGGGAAGACGAGCCGCCCGCCCTCGTTCAGAAACGCGGCGAGGATGAGCGGCCGCGCGTGGCAGGCGGCCCAGACGATGACCGCGTCGAAGAGGCCCAGCTCCTCGTCGGGATCGGTGCCGTCGCCGGCGAAGAAGCGGGTGTTGCGGATGCGCATGCGCTCGTGGCGCGTCTTCGCGGCCGCTGCCAGCTCGCCGC
>JAKJGD010000597.1 GCA_022704585.1 Spirochaetota bacterium
CGGGAGAGACACTGGTGGTGGAGAACTCGCCGATGGGTATCCTCTCTGCCAAAAGTGCGGGTGCAATCTGTTTCGCGCTGGAAACGACGCTCCCCGCACGGTTTCTAGCCGGGGCTGACAGGGTTTTCGGTGATCATGCCGCCCTGTTCGGCTACATGAAATCAGGCATGGCTTGAGGCCAGGGTACCGGCCGGTGTCGTTTTATTGTTGACAGTGCCCGTTCCGTATCGTGTATTGAGGAAGATAGCGATGCGGACGGTGGGAGTAAACAGTCTCAGGCGGCGTCTCTCATCATCATTATGTGCAGGTGTTACTATGGCGACAAAAGGTTCTGAAAAGCGTATGGTCAAGCGCGCCGAGCGTAAAATGGCACGGAGCGCAAAAAAAGCGGGAAGGGTACAGCGGACGGCGAAGACCCGTCGCGCAATCGGCGAATTTATAGTCCAGAAGAGGTCTATCGTCCCGAACATGATCACCATGTCAAACATGACGATGGGCTTTTTCGCCATCATCCTGGCAAGCCGGGGGGACAAGAGCTCTCTGGCGCTGGCCGGTATACTGGTCTGTGTCGGCACCCTGTTTGACGCGATCGACGGGGCGGTCGCACGCGCCATGCATGTGGAGAGTCCCGTGGGCGTACAGCTTGATTCTCTCGCCGACGGCATCGCGTACGGTATAGCTCCTGCAGTCATCGCGTATCAGGGATATCTCTCGCAGCTGCCGAAGAGCAGCATGTACATTGACGCCGGCATGCTGATTGCCCTGGTGTATCCGATCTGCGCGATATACCGGCTCGCACGTTTTAATATCGGTGCCTCTGAAGACGACCATACCGGTTTCTCGGGCCTCCCGTCGCCTGCAGCGGGTATCCTGATCGCGGTAATTCCAGCACTGGAAGTGCCGGACTTCATGCTTCTCCTGAATTTTACGGTGACGTTTCCCATCGAGGTCTTCATTCCCATATATGTCCTGGCGGGGTTGTTGATGGTGACCCATATCGAATATAGCAAGCCAGTGCCCTCCATTGCAAAGAAAGGGAGGTTTTTTCTCGTTCTCGCCGTTGTGGCCATGATCCTGCTTATGAGTATTTTCAGCATGTGGTTTATATTTGCGTTGATTGCAACGTATATAATTATCGGGCTCGTTCTCTACCTGGTTAAATTGATCAGGGGGAAGAAAAACCCGGCCGCGGGCTGATTGTGCATGAGGTGTTGCCAATGGAACCGGAAGGAATCATAATTATTGGTGCCTCGGCCGCGGGCGTGTCTGCGGCGCGTGAGATTCGCGCGGTCGACCAGGCAGTCCCGGTGAACATTCTCACCGAGGAGCGGCATCTGCCCTATTACCGTCCCTCCCTGACCGAATACATCGGCGACAGCAAGATCGAAGCCCGTTCTAATTTTTTTCTGAATCCTGAAGCCTGGTACCGGGACAAGAACGTCGGGCTCAAGCTCGGAACAAAGGTCGTCCAGATAGATCCTGCCGGGAAGACGGTCAAAACCGCTGCGGGCGAGCAGTTTTCGTTCGGGAAGCTCATCCTTGCCAACGGCAGCACCCCCTTCATTCCCTTTAAGGACGCCGCGGGTAAGAAGAACGTTTTTTCGATACGAACGCTGGACGATGCCCGTGCAGCTAACGAGCTTTCGGGAAAGATAAAAACCGCGGTCGTGATCGGCGGCGGCCTGCTGGGGCTTGAAGCGGCATATTCGCTTATCGGGAAGGGCGTTAAAGTGACGGTGATAGAGGGAAGCGACCGCATCCTTCCCCGTCAGCTTGATCCGGACAGCTCGCTGATCGTGCAGGACATCGTGACCGGGGCGGGCGTGTCCCTCGTGCTGG
>JAKJGD010000598.1 GCA_022704585.1 Spirochaetota bacterium
CGACGCGCCCCCGCCACCGGACGGCATATCCGCGGTACCTGAACTTGTTATCGTTCACGGTCCGGCAGGGGACCTCCTCGAAATCGCGGTCCTCCTGGTTGATGACGAACGTGACCAGGAACTCCACCTTCTCCTTCACCACGAAATTTATATTGCTCGCGGAGAGCCCGTTGAGTATATAGAGCGCCTCGTTGTAACGCCCGTCCTTGATCAGCTTCCGCGCGCGGTTGAAGTCCAGCGTCATGTCGCGCGCCGACTGGTAATAGACCGGGACCGATTCCTTCTTCACGCTCCGCGACAGGTCGTACTCGGTGCCGCTGACCGTGACCATCTCGACCGTGTCCGCGTCCGCAGGGCGCTTCCCGCCGCCGGTCACGATGGACCGCATGAGCTCCGTGCCCGAAAGGAACCAGGCGCCGGCGCCGACCGTGAGGGCAACTGCCATAACGACCGCCCCCAGGACAAGGGGCCGGGGCAGACCCGCCCGCTCCTTCAGTATCCTGATCCCGCGCCTGCCCAGGGTGCCGGTGAAAACCGTGCGATGCGCCTTTTTTTTAAGAGAACGCGGCGGCCGCGAAACGCTGATGAAGTCGTACAGCAGCGCGCTCTTCTGGAAATCGGCGAAATCCGCTGTTTCGCTTATGAGCCTCCTGCCGCGGTGGATATGCGCGTCGGAAGGGTAGCGCGCCGCCAGCTCGATGTAGATCTTGAGGGCGTCCTCGCGGGTGGCCGCTGATTTCAGCTTTAAAAAAGCCTCGAGCTGGATGAGCGGCAGGTAGGACGGGTCCATCTCCTTCATCTTGGTGATGAAGCGGGCAAGCTTGCCGAACTGGTCGGTGAACAGGTACGCCACTGACAGGAGCAGGAGCACGTAGGAGTTCCCGAACCCCGACGAGAGGACCTTTTCGAGGATCAGTATGGCCTCGTTGAATTTCTTTTTATTGAGGGAGCGGTAGGCGTCCCTGATGAGGCGGTAGTTGGTGTGTGCCGTATCCACGTGAAGAGTATGCGTATACCACGGCCCTTTCGTCAATCACGATTTCGCCGGAAGAACCCGGTTATCTGGTCCACGATGGAGACGTTGTCGTCCCGCGATTTTCCAATGATAAAGCCGGCGGCGGCCAGGACCAGCACGACGAGCGTCTTCCACAGGCCCAGCGTGAAGAGCATTATGCCCACTAAGAAACCGCCGGCCGCGCCGGCGGTCTTGCCCGGATTCTCGCGTACCCAGTCGGCTATCTGGTCGAAAAATCCCATGGTTACTTCTTCACCCGCTCCTGGTATTCGCCGGTCTCGGTATTGATCCGGATATAGTCGCCCTCGTTCACGAAGAGGGGTACCTTCACCTCGGCGCCCGTCTCGACGGTCACCGGTTTCTTCACGTTGGTGGCCGTATCGCCGCGCGCGCCCGGCTCGGCGTAGGTCACCTTGAGGACCACGTTCGCCGGCGGCTCCACGGTCAGCGCCTCGCCCTCGTACATGGCGATCTGCACCACGTCCTCCTCTTTCAGGAACTGGAGGGCGTCGCCGATGGCGTCGACCGGCACGTGCTCCTGGTCGTAGGTCTCGGTGTCCATAAACACGACCGAATCCCCTTCGCGGTAGAGGTATGACATCGGCCTCTTCTCCAGCCGCACGTCTTCTATCATGACTCCGGCGTTGTAGGTCCGGTCCATGACATTGCCCTTGCGCACGTTCCGCATCTTGACCCTGACGATGGCGCCGCCCTTGCCCGGCTTGTGGTGCTGCTGCTCGATGACGGAGAAAAGCTCCCCGTCGAGCTTGATTACGTGTCCCCTTCTGAGATCGTTTACGGAAATCATTGT
>JAKJGD010000048.1 GCA_022704585.1 Spirochaetota bacterium
ATATCGGTGACCGCCTCGCCGGTCTGGCCGACGAGCACCTTGCCGTCGGTCTCGATGGTCCCCTGGAAGTGGCCGTCGATTCGAAGGAGCCCGTTTATCTTGAATTCTCCCTTGAAATCGGACCCTTCGCCGATGATGCTGTTAACGATATTGTCTTCTGCAAGTTTTCCGTTTCGTGCCATGGTCGTTTCTTGTCTTCTCTGCCGGGTCCGTGATAATGAAATTGGCGATTCGCGCGCCGTTCCGGTATATTCAGTGCTGTATATCCCGTTTGACAAGTCATTATTCACGGATTGTCACCTTTTTCAAGTAAATTTTTTTGGGGATTTCCGCATGTTCATTGACATATTTAGGAATAGGTTCGTTTTGTAACCGTGTCCCGGTTCCCGGGCCGGCGTGTTGCATGTCCGGCGCGGGAGACCTGGTGCATCATCGTTCGTGCGGCGGACGATGATGGAAGCAGCGGTAGCATGCAAGGCGATTGCCCGGACATTCCGGGCCGCCCGGGAGTTGAAATTGCGGCGCCGCGAAAAAGTTTTTTTACACGAGAGGAAGTAGCATGCAAATTGAACATTTTATTCCCAAAGATCACGTGGTGTACGCTGAATCCGGCGAGAAACAGCTCGTGATAAAGGAGCTTCTTACCCAGCTTGAGGAGATGAAGGAGATAGAGGACGCCACGCGGCTCTACGCGCAGATCATGCACCGCGAGTCGCTTGACAATACCGGGATCGGCAAGGGGCTCGCGATCCCCCATATCAGGACGGATTCAGTTAAAGAGCTGAAGTCGATTTTTGCGATCGCGCGGAAGGGCATCGATTACCACTCGCACGACGGGCTTCCGGTCCGGTACCTGCTTCTCAACATCGTGCCCACGGAGCAGAGCACCAAGTACCTCTACCTGGTGGGGATGATGGCGTGGATATTTTCCGACGAAGAGCGGCGTGCCGCGTTTGACGCGGCAAAAACCAGGCCCTCGGCCTATTCGCTGCTCAAGAAATTCAGCGAGCTCTATTTCGCGGGGCTGACTGACAAGAACAGGCCGGGCGCCGACCCGAACGACAACCTGGCGAACGTGCCCTCCGTCAACCTGGACCTTCTGATCCGGCTCGACCGGCTGAACCAGCTCTTCGACGAGGGCGATCAGTCCGAGACGATCCAGAACAAGATAAACGACCTGAGGAAGATCATTGACCGCAAATCCCTCGCCTATTACGAGAAGATGAGGAAGCGATCCCTGAACCCGTTCGCGATACTCGACCGGAACGCCTGCGCGGGCTGCCACATGGACCTGGCCCCCTATTACCTGGCCCAGGTGCGCGAGTCGAAAAACATAGCGGTCTGCAACCACTGCGGGCGGTTCCTGATCGTTATTTAGCCCCGCCGCTCACGCCGCGCCCGCGAAAGTATTGACAGGGCCTGGTTTCCGGTGTAGGTGTTGACTGTCGGCACCGCGCCGTGAGGCGCCGGGCCGGGCCGGATCGCCGCGGAGGCTGTGGCCATGGAACACCGTAAAATGAAGGACCGCTACCGGGGCCTGTCGATGATCACCGACCTCGGCGGCATCATGAACGCGCTCGGCGAGATGCGGGGACTGGGCTTCCCTGCCCAGCCGCGCTTCAATAAAACCGCAGCGCCGGAAGCTGCCATGTTCGATGCGCGGTGGTTCGTCGACACAATATCCGGCGCGGTCGCCTTGCATCCCGGCAATTCAATGGAGTATCCCTTCTCCGGCGAGAGGCTCTTCGATGCACCGCTCGTGGGGTTCGTCAGGGGCGACGACCCGCTTTTTGCCGAATTCAAAACGATCATCGGCCCGCACCATTTCACCCCGGAAGAGATCATGGCCTGGCAGGCGCGGCAAAACGGCGTTGCGCCGCCCCCCGCGTCCGAGCTGTCAGTGGTATCGTTCATACTTCCCATTACCGGGGAAACGCGCCGCGAGAACGCGGCAGCGAAGGAATGGGCGTCGGAGCGCTGGGCCCAGACCAGGCTGAACGGCGAGATCTTCAGCCAGGTCATGGTCCGCGGGATCGTGACGCGCCTCATGGAACGTGGCGTGCTTGCCGTGGCGCCGGACGTCACCCCGATGTTCAACAAAAAGCGGTACCCGGGCGTCGGCTGGGCCTCGCCCTGGTCGCACCGCCATGTCGCGTATGCCGCCGGGCTGGGCACGTTTGGCATGCACGACTTTTTCATCACGGAGAAAGGGTGCGCGCACCGGTGCGGCAGCTTCGTGGTGCACCTGCCCCTGGAGCAGCTCCGCAAACGGTTCGACGACATACACGCGTACTGCCTGCACTACCAGGGAAGGAAGTGCCTTAAATGCGCGGCGCGCTGTCCCGTGGGAGCGATCACCGCGGGGGGCGCCCATGACAAGGAAGCGTGCTACCGGCGGGTCGCGCGCTCTCTCCGGCACTGCAATAAGCGGTACCACATCTTCATATACGGGTGCGGCCTTTGTTCGGTCGGGGTGCCCTGCGAGGCGGGCATACCTGACGGGCTTTGCTGATGCGCCCCGGCTTCGCTACGCTTCTTCCTTCGCCCTGAAGTATTCGATGGTGCGGGCGATGGCCTCCTCTTCGGAGTAGAGGGGGCGGTATCCCAGCTCGCGGCATGCCCGGTCGCCGCAAAACGTCATATCCTTGCAGACCATGGCGACGCTCGTCCTGCTGACGAGCGGCTGGAGCCGGACAATGGGCCGGCAGAGGAAGGACGCGAACTCCATGATGCCGCCCAGCGCGTACATGACCGGCATCGGGATGCTCCGCCGCTTCGGCGGCATCCGGTACCCGATCCCTTCGAGTATCGGCGCCATGTAATCGAAAAAATTTTTCGCCTCGAAATCGGTGATGATGTAGGCCCTTCCCGCGGCCGCGGGCTCCGGCTCCAGGAGCGAGCGCGCGGCCAGAACATGCGCGTGCGCGACGTTCCCGACGTACACGTGCTGAAACAGCGACCTGCCACTGCCGATGCGGAACGAAAGCCTGCCTCCGCGGGCCATTTTTAGAAACGAGCTGACATGGTAGGGATCGCCTTCGCCGAACATGCCGCAGGGGCGGATCACGCAGGTCCGCAGGGGCGCGGCGTTCGCCGGCGTGCCGTGTTCCCGGGTCCCGTCCGCTTCGAGGACCGCGCGCTCGGCCAGGGCCTTGGTCTCGGCGTAGGCCATGGTGAACTTTTTCGGGTAGGGCTTCATTTCATCGCCCCGCGTGATGGGCCGGCCGTCGTATATCACGTCCATGGTACTGGTATGGACCAGCGCCCTGGCGCCCGCGCGCCGGGCCGCTCCGATCACGTTCCGGGTGCCGTTCACGTTGATGTCGTGGACGCGCGAGCGGGGGGCCTGGCCCCAGTCGACGATCGCGGCGCAGTGAAAGACGAGGCTGTCGCCGGCGCACGCTTCGTCAAGCGCTTCCGGGGAGCGTATGTCCCCGGATATGTAGCGTATGCGCGGGTCGGACGCGTTATCCGGCGGGCGGGTGTCAAAGATGCGGATCTCGCCGGGGGAGAGGGTCTCCCGGCCCGGCTTTTTCAGAAGCTCGCGCAGCAGCGCGGCGCCAAGGAAGCCGGATCCGCCCGTGATGAGCACCGCCGGGTTTTTGTCAGCATTCTGTTTTTTTGTTTTCATGTGGCCTGTCTCTCGCGCGAATTTGACCGGCAAACCATGGCGGTCCGGCCGGCCGCTGTCAAGAATAAATGGCGGTGGAGATAATCCCCGCGGACCGGTGCGCCACTTTTGGTTGACAAAATAGCTTTCATCGGATAATGTCAGATTCTGGTGCCGCCCATGCGGGGCCGGCACTGGCCCGTGTCTCACCCTGTTTTCTCCCGCAAACAGGGCTCGTGTTTCCCTCTCATCCCAAAAAACATCCGATCAGGAGTTCATTATGGCCAACCAGGTATATGACGATCGTGATCAAAATTTTGTTCTCTACGAGATGCTGAATGTGGAAGAACTCTGCGCGAGCGAAAAGTACAAGGATTTTTCCCGGGACGTGTTCGACATGACCCTCGAAACGGCTCGCAAGCTCGCCATCGAGGAGGTCTATCCCGCGAACGCCGAGGCGGACCGCGAGGGATGCCGGCTGGAGAACGGCAGCGTGATTGTTCCGAAGTGCTACCACCGGCTCATGAAGCTTTTCAGGGAAGGGGGCTGGTCAACGATATCGACCTCCGCCGAGGCGGGCGGCCAGGGCTTCCCGTATACCCTGTACCTGGCGGCGGCGGAAGGCTTCATCCACAACTTCGCCTTCCTGAGCTACCCCTTCCTGGCCGTGGGCGCCGCGCACCTGATCGAGCAATACGGCACCGCGGAGCAGAAGAAGAGATACATGGAGAAGATGTACGCCGGCCTCTGGGGCGGCTCCATGGCGCTGACCGAACCCGAGGCGGGCTCCGACGTGGGCAGCCTGAAGACCAGGGCGGTGCGGCAGCCCGACGGCTCCTACCGTTTAAGCGGGACAAAGATATTCATCACCTCCGCCGATTCGGACCTGTTCGAGAACATCGTGAACCCGGTGCTGGCGCGCATCGAGGGCGACCCGGCAGGGACCAAGGGGATATCGATCTTCCTGGTGCCCAAGTACCTGGTCAACCCGGACGGCTCCCTGGGCCGCCGGAACGATTACACCATCGGCGGGATCGAGCACAAGATGGGGATCAAGGGGAGCGCAACCTGCCTGCTGAACCTCGGCGACAACGGGGACTGCTACGGCGAGATCCTGGGAGAGGAGCGGCAGGGGATGAAGGTGATGTTCCAGCTGATGAACGAGGCCCGCATCGGGGTGGGGCTGCAGGGCATGGGGACCGCCGGCACCGCCTACCTGCACGCGCTCAAGTACGCGCGGGAACGGGTACAGGGCACCGACATCGCCAATTTCCAGAACCCGGACGCGCCGCGCGTTCCAATCATCAACCATGCCGACGTCAAGCGCATGCTCCTCTGGATGAAGTCGCACGTGGAGGGGATGCGCGCCCTTGTCTATTTCTGCGGCCTCTGCGTGGACCGGGCCGAGACGCTTGTTAACCGGGAGGAGGCGGAAAAGTGGCACGGGATCATGGAGGTCCTCACCCCGATCTGCAAGTCCTACTGCTCGGACATCGGGTTCCGGGTGGCGGAGACGGCGATCCAGGTCTACGGAGGATACGGGTACTGCCAGGACTATCCCGTGGAGCAGTACCTGCGCGATCTCAAGATCGCTTCGATCTACGAGGGGACAAACGGCATCCAGGCCCTGGACCTGGTCGGCAGGAAGCTGGGCCAGAAAAAGGGAGCGAACTTCATGGCACTCCTGGGCGAGATGAACAAAGCCATCCAGACATACGGCGGGATTGACGTGTTGAAAGATCTTGCCGCTGATTTACAGGGCGGGGTGAACCTCCTTGGCGAAATGGGCATGTTCTTCGCCCGGTGCGGGAAGGCGGGCAAGTTCTACGTCCCCATCTCGAATGCCTACCCGTTCCTGAACATGATGGGCACCATCGTGCTGGGCTGGCTCCTCTTCTGGCAGGCCGGCCTGGCCGCGCCGAGACTCGACGCCCTGTTCGGGGCGGCCTCCGTCAACGCGGCGGACCGGTCGCAGCGTGACGCCTTCATGAAGGAGAACAGCGAAGCCGCGTTCTACAACGGCAAGCTCCTGAGCGCACGCTACTACCTGAAACACGTTCTGCCGCAGGCCGAAGCCATGGCGAAAGCGATTAAAAGCGAGGACCTGTCGCCGGTTGAGATCGGCCCGGAGTGTTTTGCGGTATGACCGCGCTGCCCGGGGAGAGAGCATGAGGCTTGTCGCAAGATTCAACTGTCATTCCGGCCGAAGCGCAGCGAAGAGCCGGAATCCATATGTTTCGCATGGATTCCGGCGTTAGCGGGAATGACAGGCTTCGTAACCGGTTATGATAAGCAGTTATACAACAAGTCTATTATTTATTTGACAAATTTGCCGACTGGCGTTGAATATCGATATTATTCCGTTTTGACCGGCCGGCCCCGCGTCTCGGTGCCGCTGCCGGAGAGTTTATGAAAGAGGAGCCGCACCATGAAAATCAACCTGTTCGTATTTATCATAGCCGCTGTCGTCGTCCTGTCCTGCAGCTCATTCAAGAAGGCCATTCTCATAGACGGCGTTGTCGAGGAAAAGGCTCGTATCGAGGCCACGGACAATCCGGCCATGAAGTCGCTTATCCGGGACGAGCTGGGAAAGCGCAGGATTGAGCTTGTCGGGCTGACTGTGAAGGACGTGGTGGACTCCGGGAACATTGATTACGATTTCTGCGTCATAGCCGACGTTCAAACGCAAAAAGGCATGGTCCAGTGCCACATATATACCACCGATGTAAAGACCGTGGCGAAGCTGGTGAAGGGGAAGTCGATAATCGACGTGTCCGGCGATTTCGGAAGGTTCTTCTCTCTCCTGGACAGCTACTACACCAGGCTGGAAGTCGTCAAGGCATCGATCAGGATCAAGGGATAGCGCGTCCTCCGCGCCGAAATCCTCTCCGGGATACGCCGGTCATATGAAAAAGAAGCTCATCATAGCGGGAATCTGTGCCGCGGCCATCGCGCTGACCGTTGCCGCGGTTCTCCTCGTGAACCATTACCGGGGACGCATATCCTATGCCGGGACGACCCGGGGCGCAGTGACGGCGGATGTCGTGCTCGAGCGCGATATCAACGGGACTCCCCTCGTACAGGCGAAGAACTTCGAAGACGTTTATTTTGCGATCGGTTACCTGCACGCGCAGGACCGCTACGGCCAGATGGAATATTTCCGTGCGATCGCGGCGGCCGAGACGGGCGATATCGCAGGCGCGGACGGCCCTGCGCTGGGCAGGCTCTCCCGCGCCATCGGCTTCATGGACCGCGCGCGGGACATCATGAAGCTCGTGAAAGAGCCGTACGCCTCCTACCTGAAGGCGTACGCGCACGGCGTCAACACGGCCCGCGCCGACCTGCGCCTCGCGAACATGGTGGCCCGCGACTGGGCGCCGGAGGACGGTATCGCCATCCTGCTCCTCAGGGAGTGGTCCAACGCGTTTTTAAATAACAGGGAGACGATCTTCCAGTTCTCCCGCGAGGAAAGTTCCGCCGGCCTGAAAGACATCATACCCGAAAACCTCATCTATTTTTTCCCGGAGGACGAGGCGGACTGCGTGGAGGCGGTCCGGAAGATCAAGAAACTCGTGAAAAACCGGATCGGCGCCTTCAACCGCGGGTACGCTTTTTACCTCCCGGCGCAGAAAGTGAAGGAGCGCTATCCCGTGACCGCCTTTTCCTGCGAGGACCCCCTGCCGCTCTACCCGGGCTGGTACCCGCTCCACGTCAACACGCCGGACCGGATCATAAAGGGCATCACGCACGCGGGCATACCCTTTATCTTCTCGGGCACCAATCTCGATATCGCCTTCTATGCCTTCACGCTGAACCTTGACGCGCAGGATTTCATCGCCATACCGATCGTCAGGAGCGGGGACACCTACCAGTATCTCGGAGCCGCGGGATGGCTCGACTTCGAGCGGCCGGGAGGCGCCGGCGCGGTGCGCGTAACGGAGCACGGCCCCCTGCTCAACGACGTGTACGAGAACAGGGAATACGGCTCGTTCGTGGTAACGGTCAGGTCGGTGGTCTTCGGGGAGGATTACATCGCATCCCTCTTCGGCATTCCGGTGGCGAAGAGCATCGAGGAGGCCGGGGCGCTGGTGAAGAACGTGCGCTCGTTCCCGCGCGTGTATCTCTTCGGCGCGGATGACGCGGCGCTCCGCGCCTGGTCGGGGCAGGTCCCGTCCCGGACGAAGACCGACAGCGTGCTCAGGCACGGCGCTGACGCCGCCTGGACCGGCATGACCGAGCTCTCCGCGTTCAGCGAAAGGACGGACGGCGCCGTTGCCGCGGGCAGCTCCTTCACTGCGGACGCGCCTGCCGCGGTGCGGGAAAACGCCATCATCGATGACGAGCGGAGCGGGCGGCTGAACGCCCTCCTTGACCGGAAGAAGCGGTTTGCCGGCCAGGACGTCGAGAACGTGCTCGCGGACACCTATTCGCCCTTTGCGGGCCTGTTCCTGCCCGAGTTCCTGTCGATACTCGGGGACAACCCCGTCGCGTCGTCCCGCCTTGCCAGGATCTATTTTCAGAACTGGGACGGCCGCATGGACCCCGGATCGGTCGCGCCATCGCTTTTTTACATGCTGCTCGGGCGCTTCATGTCCGAGGCGTACGGCGACGACCTTAAAGACATGACCGGGGACGGAATGGAGCGCTGGGACCTGCTGGTGCCCCAGTTTTACACGATCCTGAGGGAGGGTGGGTCTCCCCGCTTTGACGACACGGCCACCTTCAGCCGCGAGACCCGGGACACGATCTTCGACCGGGCGTTTCTCAAGACCATGCGCTGGTTTAACAGGGGTTCGGGCCCGGTCATGGACGAGTGGAAGTGGGGAGCGCTGCACCGCGGCCGTTACGCGATACCCGGTCTGAAAAGCGGGGAAGAAGACGAGGTCCTGCCGGTCCCCCTCGGCGGGAGCTGCGACACGCTCCTGCTCGGCGTTCCGGGGACGGGACTCGAGACGGAGACCGCAACCTCGCTGTCTGGATTTTTCGGCATTGATACCTCCCTCATATTCATGAATTATTCCTATTCCACGGACCCGCGCTCCGGGTTCTATTACGGGGAGACAAAGCGCCTTGGCACGTCAAGCTTCCACGAAGTGTACGGCGAGTATTTCCTGACGGTGAAGCCGGAGAAGAAATGACAATGCACCCCCTGCAGCGAATCCGGGGCCCGATTATTCTCGCCCTGCTCTGTGCCGCCTGTTTGTGCCCGTCCTGTAAAAGCGACACAACTTCAATCCCCGTAACAGAGTGGAGCATCATCTACGACGACGAGCCGTCCCTGGAAAAAATCGGCACCG
>JAKJGD010000049.1 GCA_022704585.1 Spirochaetota bacterium
AGCAGGCTTGCCTGCAGGTTTGAGGCCATTCGTATGTCCATCTCCGCGATCCTCTGCGCCTGCTCAAGGCTGCCGTTAGTATCGTTCAGGCGCTCGTTGATTGCTTCCATTTCATGCATGGCCGCCTCGAGCTCCTCCGTGCGCTCCTTCACCTTCACCTCCAGCCCGGTGGTCAGCACGGCCAGGTCCCTGCGCATCGTGTTGATCATGTCCGCCTGCGCGATGGAAAGCACCAGGATCATCATGCATGCGCCGATAAGTATTGACCAGTTTGTCAGGAAGTTCGTGGGCACGATCCCGAACGATTTTGCTATATAAAGCCCGCTCCCGGCCAGGAAGGCCGCCCAGCCCGCCCCGTAAAAGTACGCTGCCCTGTTCCTTTGCAGGCAGAGTCGTATCGCGATGTAGACCGAGGCCGCTATGCCAACGGCGGCGATGATCGCCGTGCCGGTCATTGCTGCCCGGTACAGTTCATGTTTGAACGAGATCAGCGAGTACGCGACACCCGCGCCGGTGATGACGATAAATACCCGGACCAGCATGCGCGTGTCGGCATGGTCCCTGCAGGCGGAAAGGAAGCTCCTGGTATAATAGAATCCGAAGAACAATACAAGCGCGAGCGAGACAGGCGCGCAGGCGTTTCCCCAGAGCGGTAACCCGGGCCAGAGGAACTGGAACGCGGTACCCTGCTGGGTCATGATGAAAAGCAGGAACGAGGCGATAAACAGCACGTAGAAAATATAACTCTGGTGGCGCACCGCGAAAAAGACGAGCAGGTTGTAAATGATCATGATCAGCATCATGCCGTAGAAGAGCAACAGGAGCCGGTCTTCGCGGAGAAGCAGGTGCCGGTAGGTGTCCGGGTTCCACAGGGAGAGCGGCAGGCTCATCGAGCTCGTGCTCTTGACCCGCAGGTAATACTCCGCTGACGACCGTGCCTTCAGCGAAAGCGGGAACACGAATTTACGGTGCTCGTACGGGCGGCTGGCAAACGGCACGCAGTCGCCGGTCGCGATATGCCGGTAGTCCTTCCCGCGTCCCGGGTAGTAGAGGGTGATCTCATCGGTAAGCGGATATGCCTGTTCGAGAAGAAAGGCGATGTCCTCATCGGTTACGTTCTCAACCGTGAACCGGAGCCAGTACGCGGACCGCGTGAAGCCGAACCCGGGGTTCTGCTTGTCCGACCGGACCCATTGCGCATCCGGTAACCGGACGACATCACCGACGGTCAGCGTGCCTTCCCTGTCCTCAACGTACTCAATCTCCATGCCGATCGGAAGCCCGGTGAGAGATCCATCGATCGGGATGGCTGCCCCGGCCGCCGACGGCATAAGGGTAAAGAATATCGAAACCGATAACAGCGCACCGGGAATCAATTTCTTCATAGCGCCCTCCACGGCGGCCACGGCCGCCTAAAACGTAGTCCCCAGCGCAAGCCCTCCGGGAGAGGCAGTCAGGAACCAGCGGTCCTCGTATTCGTCTTCATACAGGGCGGCCTTCTCTCCATAGTATTTCTGCCGGTATGCCTTCCAGTCCTTTACCGCACGCATCGGCTGGGTCCAGATTGTCAACTCGAACACGGCCATGCCGGTCGCGAAACTGACGAGAGCGTCTTTCCAGGGATCCTTCCCCTTCTGGCACTGCCAGATAATAACGCTTCCGGCACCGTTGACCGCAACGCCAAGCAGGTGCTTCCACCATGCGCGGCCCATCGTTTCCTTGCCGCGCAGAGCTCGAGGAGGCGCTCCGCCTGGGTGAGCTTCCTGTTTATCTCCTCATTGCCCGCATCCGGCATTTTTGCCAGCCGGCTTGACGCGTAGGCCGGGGTAAACGGCATTACCAGCAGCTGGCCAAGCGACAGCGTCGCTTTTGCCCCGCCGACGAGATAATTGACCCACTGCTCCTTCCGCGGGAAGGTGCTCCTGGGGCGGTAATGAAAATCGTTTCGAAGCTGGTCGAGGCTGCTCTCATTCCTGCCGTAGCTGTCTGCCACACCGGCAAGCGCATACTGGCCGGCTGACAGGCCCGCGTACGCCGCGATCCAGAGCCCCCACCAGATCCTGGCATTTTTTTCTCCATCAATGAGCGCCTTCTCGATATAGGCGATGCGCTCCCTGGCCGCACCGCCTTTCGCTGCCTCCTGCGCGGACAGCGGCCCGGCCGCCATGCAGGTAATTCCCGTGATTATTGCAGCAGCGATCATTTTTCTCAATGTCATATCACCCTCTCCATGCGAACAATATCGTGCACCCGGCCATTTCACCATGAAATGGTCGTGACTTCGTATACCGCATTACAAGACGCATGTCTTATCAAAAGTAATTCGAAATTGCATTTGCCGAGAGGTGGAATACTACTGCCGGGCGGGGAACTGCCGGGGAAAATGATAAACGGGCGAAGGCGGCGTCATTCGGGGACGGAAGGTACCCGCCATGACGCCGCCACGCGGCGGATGGCCGCCGCGTCTCGATTAAGAGATCACACCGCCATCTATTTTAACGTAATCGCCCACAAGCTGCGAGAGGATCTTCAGTTTCTCGCTGCTGTCGTGGGTAAGCAGCGCGTCGAAATTATCCATCTGCCGCGTCACCTCGTATGTATCATAGGGGACGAGCAGCAGCGGGATATGCTTCTCCGAGGCCTTGCTGATGATGTTCGGCGGCGGAACGATATTGTTCGTCAGTATGACGCCGACGGTATCGCTGTCCAGAGCCGCGATGATCATGTCGCTCCGGTCGCCGCTGGTTATCAGGAGCTTGTTCTCCTTGTTGAAGAGCGGGTTCCTGAGCGATTCCTCGGTGGACATGGCGCCGACGAAGATGTGTTTCACCGTGTTGTTAATTCCCTCTTCGCCGGCGATGACCCGGGCCAAAAATCGGTCCGCAAGGAAACTCATGGTAAACGAGGTGAGCTGTGGCTTGTAGGGAATGACTCCCAGCACCTGCACGCCCATCTCGATGATCGCGGGAAGATTGCTCGTCTTGAAGTCGTCCGGGTCCTGGACCTTGTTAATGATGACGCCGCCGAAATCGATCCCTGTCAGGTTGACCGATTCCTTGATAAACCGGATATCGTCCATGACCCGGTCGCCGTCGCCGCTGAGCACCAGGACCAGCCGCGCACCAAGCGTCCGCGCCACGGAAATAGCGTCAAGGTGCACCGATGCTCCCCATGCCAGGTCGCGGCCGGCTTCAATGAAGAGCACGTCGCGTCCCGCGCCGGCCCCGTCCGCCATGGCCTTCAGCATCTCGCCGATGCTTTTTTCGTCGTACTTGTACCGTAGCTTCGAATGGGTAAAGCCCAGGGATATGCTGTCGGGCTCGGCGTCTATGTTAAGCAGCTTCAGCAGAACCATCGCGTCGTGGTCCACGTTCTTTTTTCTGCGGTACACGAGGCGGTCGCCCAGCGGCTTGACGTACGCATATTTTTTCTTTAGCGCCGACGTGATGCCCGCGATAATGCTGGTCTTGCCGGCACCCTCGCGCGTCGATGCGATCAGTATCTTTTTCATTTCAGTCCTCCTCAGCCAGATATTAAAATGCGGCAGTCAACCGCCTTGTGTCCCCGCGCCTGCTCGTACACGACGACGGGGTTTATCTCAATGTCGGTGATCCGGGGGCACTTCCTGATGATTGTGCCTACCTTGATCATCGCCTCGATCAATCCTTCGATGTCCTTCCGCGGCTCGCCCCGCACCCCCAGGAGGAGCGGGAACGACCTGAGCTCCTTGAGCATTTTCATGGCCTCGGCCCGGTTGAAGGGAAATCCCCTGAAAGCGACGTCCTTCATGACCTCGACGTATATGCCGCCGAACCCGCACATCACGATGGGTCCAAACGACGCGTCACGCCGTGCCCCGACGATGATCTCGGTGCCCTTTGCCACCATCTCGCACACCTCGATACCCTCGATGTCGGCATCCGGCTTGTAGGCCCTGCACTTGGTCATGATCGCCTCATAGGCGTCCATCACCTCCTCCCTGTCGTCGATATCGAGCGCAACCCCGCCCGCATCGCTTTTGTGAAGGATGTCCTTGGACACGACCTTGAGCACCAGCGGATACCCGATCTCCTCGGCGAATTTCACCGCCTCCTCGATCGAGCGTGCAACCTTTGTCTGCGGTATGCTGACCCCGGCGGCGCGCATTACCGCCGAACCCTCGTTGGCCAGCAGAAAGTTCCGCTTCTCCGACAGGGCGCCGTCGATGATCCGGTCGATCGCCGATACATCGATCGGAACCTCGTCGGTCACGTCGCAGCGATCGCACTGCGACCGCTGGAAGCGGAAGAGCATCCCCAGCGAAGAGACGGCCTCGTACACGTCGCCGTATACCGGCACGTTCTCGTGACGGAGCTTGATGATGGCGTCCTCGACCGCCATGCCGCCGACGATGGCATAGGTCACCGGCTTCCCGGCGTCTAGATGCTTCTTGTAGGTCGCACGGATCATCGGCACCAGGCTCGCCGACTCGAAGGTCGCCGTCTCGCAGTAGAGCGCGATGGTCGAGTCGATCTCCTCATTCGCTGTCGGCACGGAGAGGGCCAGGTCGTAATCTTCCGCCGTGGCGCCCCCGGTCAGGTCGACCGGGTTCTTCGTTGAGCCGAACGATGGCACGACCTTGTCGAACGCGCGCTTGAGCTCAGCCTGGTCGTCGTACAGCTCGATACCGTACCGCTCGCACGCGTCCGTTGCCATGACCCCGACGCCGCCGCCGTTGGTAATGATAACGCTCTTCGTCCCCTTCGGCTTCGGGGAAAACGCGAGGAACTTGCACCAGTTGAAGGCGTCCTCTATGCTGTCGGCACGTATCACGCCGCATTGCTTCATAATGGCGTCGAATATGTCGTCAGAGCCCGCCAGGGAGCCGGTATGCGACGCGGCCGCCATGGCGCCCCGCTTGGAGCGCCCCGACTTGATGACCACCACGGGCTTGTGGCGGGTGGTGCGCATCAGCGCCTCGATGAGGCGGTCGCCGTTCTTGACTCCCTCGATGTACATCAGTATGACCCTGGTACCGTCATGCCTGATGAGGTACTCCAGCAGGTCGGCCTCGTCTATGTCGCACTTGTTGCCGATCGAGACTATTGCCGACAGGCCGATGTTCTCCACGGCGGTCTTGCCGATAAGGGCGATACCGAGCGCGCCGCTCTGGGTGAGTATCGCCACATGACCCGGCTGGATCCCCGTGGCCGAAAACGTTGAATTGAGGGAAGCCTCGGAGGAATAGAGGCCGAAGATGTTCGGTCCCAGTACCCGCATACCTGTCTCGCGGGCGGCTGCTACGATCTTCCGCTCCTCCTCGGTATTTCCCGTCTCTGAGAACCCGGAGGTTATGATTTGCACGAATTTCACGCCCTTGCGGGCGCACCGGACAACCGAGTCCACCACGAACTTGGCCGGGATGACGATTGACGCAACGTCCACGTCGCCTTCGATTTCCTCAATATCCCTGTACACCCTGCTCCCGAAGAGCTCTCCGCCCTGAGGGTTGACTGGATAGATCGTCCCCCTGTACCCGCCGGTGACGATGTTATTGAGGATTTTGTACCCGATCTTGTCCGTATCGTGCGAAGCGCCGATAACGGCGAAGCTCCGGGGCTCAAACAGGACCTGGATCTCGCTACTGTTTTTTTCCATTGCCTGCCCCAAATGTTATAGTATATTCGTATACGCCATCCTCTATCTTTTTCTCCACATGATACCCCATTTTATCAAAAAGCGCCTGCATCGGTCTGTTCTCTCCCAGCACGTCGGCCGTGAAGCCCTGCAGGCCTTCGTTCTTGGCCAGCAGCGTGATGTAGTCAAGCAGCTCGGTGCCGATCCCCTTTCCCTGATAATCGTCCTGAACGGCGAAGGCGACATCAGCATAATTTTTATCATCCCACTTCACATACTGCCCTATCCCGACGATAACCTCCATATCGTTCTTTACGACGCAGGCCAGGATCACGATCTCATGCGAATAATCGATGATCACGAACTTCTGCCGCAGCTTGTGAGGAATGTCCTTCCTGATGGTCATGAAACGCCGCTGGAGGCTCTGGTCAGAGAGGGAATAGAAAAAGTCCTTGATCAGATCCTCGTCGCTTATCCGCACGGGCCTGAAGAACAGCTTCAGCCCGGACCTGGTGCGCCGATACGTCTCCAGGTGCTCGGGATACTCTCCCTTTTCCCCGGATATGAATGCCTGGTCCCGGTAAATCAGGTTGAGCTTTTTAGCCTCTTCTATGAGCCACGGCCGGAACTTCGGGTGGGCTATCCCGATCAGGTCCATAGCCCGCTCCCTGATGTTCTTGCCGTGGATGTAACAGGAGCCGTACTCTGTCACGATGTAGTGTATGTCGCCGCGGTTCAGCGTCACGCCCGTCCCCGTTTCAAGTAGCGGGACGATCCGCGACGCCTCGCCGAACCGCGCCGTTGACTGCACCACCAGTATGCTTTTCCCCCCGCGTGCGAGCACCGCGCCCCGCATGAAATCGGCGCTCCCGCCGATGCCGCTGTAGAACTGGCTTCCGATCGATTCAGCCGTTGCCTGGCCGGTCAGGTCCACCTGGAGCGCGCTGTTGACCGCCACCATGTTGTCGATCCCGGCGATGACCATGGGATTGTTGGTGTAGTCGATGGGCCTGAAATCGATGATCGGATTGTCATTGATGAACTCGTACGTGGGCCGGGTGCCCATGCAGAAGGAGGCCACGGTTTTTCCCCGGTTGACGTTTTTCCGCGTGTTATCGATGATGCCGTTTTTAATGAATTCGACCATCGAGTCGGTCAGGAGCTCGGTGTGGACCCCCAGGTGCCGTTTCTCCTTCATGTTATGGAGAATGGCGTTGGGCAGGCTCCCGTACCCGAGCTGGATCGTGTCGCCGTCGCTGATGATGCGGGATACGTATTTCCCGATACTCTGGGCGACGTCTCCCGGTACCTCGGGGGAATATTCGAGGAGTGGCTCGTCATGGTGTACGATAAAATCGATGTCGCGCACGTTGACGAACGTGTCGCCGTGGACGCGCGGCATGTTGGCATTCACCTGCACGATAATGATGGACGCCTTATCGATGGCGGCCCGGGATATGTCCACGCTGATCCCCAGGCTCACGAAGCCGTTTTCATCCGGGAGCGAGGTCTGGATGAGCGCCACGTCGATGGGGATGCGCCCGCCGTAAATCAGGCCCGGCACGCTGGAGAGAAACATGGGCGTGTAATCGGCAAGGCCGGTGTTTACCGACTGGCGCGTGTTATCACCCACGAAAAACGAATTGTGCCTGAAGTTGTAATTGAACTGCTCGTTTGCGTAGGGTGCGACGCCGAGTGTCCAGACGTGCATCACCTCGGTATCGGCAAAGGCTCTCGGGTTGGAATTCACGTACTCTGTGAGCGCTTTTACCAGGTACTGCGGCTCGCCGCAGCCGGTGCTGATAAAGATCCTGTCACCACGCTGAATGCGGCCGAATATATCCTCTTCTGCCGCGAACTTCTTCGGGTACTTCTTCTTCCATTTCTCAACGGGACCCGGCACAGGATTTGTCATGGCGACTCCTCCCTCTTAATTTAATTCCTCGATCCCGCTAACGCCCCGGGAAGGGGACCGCGTCGGTCCGCTTGCCGGGTTGATCGAGGTCTATTTACCCATCTTCTGCCTGATAACCCGTAAAAGGTCTTCGGTATCAAACGGCTTCTGGAACGAGCCGCTGCACCCGATCTCATTCAGATCGATATTGGCGGCGGTAAGCCGACCGATATCGCTCAATAAATAAATCGGCACGTCCTTGTCCTTCTGCCGGATTTCCCGGACAAAGCGTATACCCGTATCTATCTTTTCCATCATGATATCGCAGATTATCAGGCCGGGCGCGGTCTCGTTGAACATCTGGATCCCCGCCGCACCGTTCATTGCGGACACCACTTTGTAACCGGCCGATTCCAGCGTCAATTTCAACGAAGACAATATGTCAGGGTCATCGTCGATAATCAGAATCAGGTTCTTTCTCTGCATGAAACTCCTCCTCGATACTGCCCGCCGATTCGCCGAACCACCGGCGCTACTTGGGAAGACTGAAAGAGAACGTGACGTACTTCCCGACCTCGGATTCCGCCCAGATTTTTCCCTTGTGCTTCTCCACTATCTTCTTGCAGATGTACAGGCCCAGTCCCGAGCCTTTTACTCCCTCGGTCCCTTTTTGCTTTAACCGGCTGAACTTCCTGAACAGCCGCTCCTCGATGTCTTCCTTCGAAATTCCCACGCCCTCGTTGCTGATGGAGACGATATAGCTCTTCTCGTCCTCGGTCAGACGTACCGTCACCGGTGTTTCCTGCTTCCCGTACTTGATTGCGTTATTTATCAGGTTGGTCACGACGATGTTCAATAAATTAGGGTCCCCGTTGATTTTCGGCCTGGCAGCAAAATCCGTAACGATGGGCATCTTCTTGAGATTATCCTTGTTCTCGGGCACGTCGATGACCGGCTGAATAACGTCGGCAACCAGGTCTATCTTCGCCGCAAACGACTCCAGGTTGTCCAGGTCCATTTTGGACAGGTCAAGATAATTCCGTATAATATCTTCCAGGTACTGGCAGTTCCTCAGTATCTTCTCCACCGTCTTCTGCTGTTCCGGGTCAAGGTTCCCCAGGTAGCCGCGGTACAGTGTCTCCGCCGTGGTATGCACGGCAGATACAGGGCTCTTCATCTCATGTGACACGATCGCCATCAGGTCAAGCATGCCGGTCCCGGCCTGCTTATCGCGCGCCTTGACGGCATTCTCCACCACGATCTTGAGTTCCTCGTTCGTGAACGGCTTCGGGATATAGTCGAACGCCCCCATCTTCAGGGCATCCCGGGCATTTTCCACAGTCGCAAACCCGGTAAAAATAATCACC
>JAKJGD010000050.1 GCA_022704585.1 Spirochaetota bacterium
CTACCTGGGTGAAAACGTCGAGCGACCGGTTCATAGACGGTGAGGGCCACGACGAGGTTTCCTCCCTGAAGATCGAGAAAGACACGTCCGACATTGTCGACCTGGCGGAGCTGGCCGCGGGCCCGCTCGCCATGGCGGACTTCCCGATGTGGGTCACCGAAGGTGCGATCCCGGGTGAGGACGCCCTGATCACGGACTTCGCGAACATGGCGTCCGGGACGGATTCGGACCTGGGCAACATGTCAGCGGGCATGAGCTCGGTCATGTACGGGCTGATAAGCCTCCTCAACGGCGAGACCGTGGACCGGGAGGGGATGTACGACCTGATCGAAAACCTCCAGAAAGCGATCGGCGACCCGGAGATCGTCAAGCGCCTCGTCTGGAACCTGTCCAACTATTTTACCACCAACGGCTCGGTCTATGGCACGCTCAACACCACGAACACGGGCGTTAACTCCAATGTATACAACACTGACAACCCGGGCGTGCTCTATTCCAACACCGAGCTTTCGGAAAACCTACGCCAGATCCTGGCCGGCTCGTCCGGGCTCCTGCTGCGCAACGACCGCAGGGCGTCCATGGTATGGCAGGACGGAAGCACGGATGATACCTACCCGCTCGAAACACTTCTTTCAAACGTGAAGAAGATCTACGCTGACTGGGACAACACTCCGATCAAGGAATCGATCTATGACCTTATAAGGTTTGACGTTTGGGGGCGCGACCGTCAGACAGACACAAACGCATATCAGGCCAGTTTCCTGGAGCACCTGCTGTACGTGGGTGCCATCTCAGGGAACATCGGTTATGCGCATCGATCAAATGCAAACGAAATCAGGGATCCTGATAATGATGGCAATACCGATGATGATACCATCGAAGACGTCATGAGACAGCACGGGCATGGCGAGTCTCTGGGTTATATGACCCTTAATGACAGTCTCTTTGCCATGGGATCCGGACGGGACGACGGCGGCGTAGGTGCGAATATGGGTACCTACGAGCTCGCCTTTGACGGTAGCGGACGCAATAAAGGCTGGGACCGGACTTTCAGAAGAAGCACGAGTTTTACGAATGCACAGAGGGACACATACAGGTTCCAATTCGACTGGAATTACCCTGTTCTCTGGTTTACCAGCGGCGCGTGTGCAGGAGACGCAGGCGTCAGCAGAGAAGGAGCGCTCAACGGCGGGAATGAAGACGGGAACATAGGCAACAACCAGTACATTCCTTATTCTGCCAATGGTATATTGACGCGCGACTTATCATCCTGGTCTTTCGCCCATGTCATACGATCCTGCTGGGAGGGCGAGGGGCCCTATTATTCGACCCAGGGTGCAACCCAGTCAGGTAATGTGTACACCTACTACCGGCCCGACGGCTCGATTTATGCCCATGTAACCAAGACTGATCCCGTTGACGCCTCGACCTGGACCTATGTGTACCCGGTAGACGCTTCCTATGACAAGCAGGACCCGGCTGACACGGGCCAGCGCTGGAACAGGTATAAGGCAGTATGGAATTCAGATTACTACATGATGCGTGACGAGGACGACGGCAACAATTGGGTTCCAACCGACAGCAACGGCGATCAGATACCTGACGGAGGATCTAGTTCTACTAACCCCGCGTGCCGCACCTATACTGAGATAATACCGGAAAAGAGCGCGGATAGGGAGTGCGCATCGTATGAAGAGGCCATCTACCGTAATTTCCAGTTTGTTGTGAACGAGAAGAAGATCGTATTCATAGTCCCCCTGTGGCTCAGGAATACAATCGCAGGGTGTGCTGAGGTCGAAGCTTGTTTGTACCAGATCATGGAAGGAAACGGGCTTGCCGGCCTTTCCGCTGCCCGCAAATACCGTGGCAATGGCGTGTGGGCCAAGCTAAATGCGGGAAGCACGCGAGATGACTCGGTGCAGTCGACTATTCCCGGCGACTTCCGTATGTTATTCCTTGTCAAGCCGGTTCAGTATCATTTATGGGGCATTGAGATTGGCGCGGCGAAAATTGATGCGGCTAAAGTCCAGTCCCTGCTTGGGTGGGGATCAGCCACACCTGCTTCGGTCGGCCAAAACCTGGCAGGCCTGGCGCGATTTGGTTTCCCGAGGAGTGCGTTGATCTCCAGCGGCACCAATTACGAGCATAAGTTTCTCGGTTCGCGCAAGGTGGACAACTCGCTGGACAACACTGACGCCGGGTTCACGGTCGGAGACCCTGTCTGGCGTAACAGGAACGCCATACTGCCGATTTTCATATCGCTCTTAGCACCGATGAGGGAAAAATCCTATGTTGTCGATCCCTTTGATGCGACGAAAAACCGGAATGCACTTGCGACTATGATAGAAGGCCTGGGCGCTCTGGTTAAGCCCTGGATGTATTTCAACTATAATCGCGATTCGAGCGGTGTTGCTCAGAATGGCTGGCTTCCCCGGATCCGGGGTGGTTCGCTGTACAATGCCTGTCTGAGGGAGCAGTCCGCGTCTCTCATGAACGACTGTGAGGTAACGCCGTTCGATTACAGCACATCGAGCACCAAGGGCTGGTACGGCGGGGACTCCGCGCGGAACTACTTCGCTCCCCCGGCCCTGCCCACGCTCCTGTCCATGCTTATCGATTCGGACACCACGACGAACCGGAGCACGGCGGCGCGGCGCGCGGACGGACTCCTTGCCAAGCTTGTGGAGTACGACGTGGCTGCCGGCCGGCCGGCAGTGACCGAAACGCCCTGGACCACGGCGCCGGAGCCGCCCGATGCGACCGCGGTCAACAGGCTCTGCTACGGGCTTGAGCAGATGACGACCGGCATGAAGGGCGCCCGGGCAAAGGGCACCGAGATCCTGGAGGACCAGAGCGGCGCAGTGGGAGTTCACGGTTGCACGGACCGGATCAGCCGCGTGACCAAGAGCATCGATCCGCCGGCCTGGCTGTTCCAGAAGAGGGTGCGGCCGGATGACGGCAGCAAGTATATCGACATGGACCTGGATGACCTGCTGGAGGGCGTGATCGGCGAAACCAATGCCGAGGGCATACGGCAGTTCCATGACACGAACACCGCGTACGAGGACGGGACCGGCGATCCGAGCTGGAACGATTTCACCAACGCGGCGGATACCGGGGCGCTGGACAACATACAGTTCCTGATAGACAATTTCGTTGCCCAGTCCGGGACCTACGCCATCACGGAGCACGTGTTTGACATAATTGACGTGATGGTGCAGCACAATCCGACCGAGGCGCAGATCAAGGGGCTCCTCTACACGCTGGGCAAGCTCCTGGCGTATTATGACGGGTCAGACTGGCTCATCCAGGGCGAAGACCCGGGCTTTGCAGTCCTGAACAACCTCCTGTCAACGGCGCTTCCGACCATTGACACGGAGATGGGACTCTACTCGGCAGACAGGGGCGTTACCAAGGGCGCGACCTACCGCTCGCTCCTCTCGAGCTCGCAGCACGCAATGGCGCCGAACGGGCTGGTCGAGTATATCATGGATGAAGTATCCATCGACCCGTATTCGAGCGGCGATTTAATCCACGACCTGTCACTCTGGATGGAAAGCGACCTGATAAGCGGGTCGGACACCGAGTTCTACGCGCTCATTTCCCAGATGCTGGCTGACATGGCGGACCTGGTGCAGAACGCGCCCTCGGAGGAGGGGCTCTACCTGATCTACGATCATTACGGGTTCCAGAAGAACTAGCGAGAGTGAACGCCCCCTGATAGGGTCGGGATTAATCCCGGTCCTATCAGGGGGCGGGTATAAAAAAAGCTGTCTCGAAGAGACAGCTTTTTTTTGTTACATCGGTTTTTGATATCTGTAATGATAAAAACAAAATTCTGATCAGGTCGGGATGTATCCCGACCCTTTCTTTAATACTTCCACGAATCAATAAAGCACCATTTCGCTGCACTAAAATTTTTTTCACATTTCCCATCCGCCATTCGTTATATCATAGAGACGCTCTCATATAACAAATACCCGGGGAAGAGATGTATGAAAAAAATCATATCATTGGAAATGATAGTGAGTAGAATCCATTATATCCGCGGCCACAAGGTCATGCTGGATAAAGACCTGGCTGAGCTTTATGGAGTTGAAACAAGAGCCCTGAACCAGGCGGTTATAAGGAATAGTGCCCGGTTTCCGGATGATTTCATGTTTCAGCTTACCAATGATGAGTTTAAAATCTTGATGTCACAAATTGTGATATCAAGCTGGGGCGGTACTCGTAAATATCCGCACGTCTTTACCGAACAGGGTGTTGCCATGCTGTCCAGTGTATTAAAGAGTGAGCGGGCGATTCAGGTGAATATCCAGATTATGAGGACATTCACAAAAATACGACAAATGATATCATCACATGAGGATCTGCAAAGAAAGATCGAGGCCATGGAAGAGAAATACGACGAACAATTCAGCGTCGTTTTCCGGGCAATCAGGGAGCTGATTCGGGAAGATTCGGTAGAGAAGAAAAAGATAGGGTTTGAATGATGTCCCTCCCGCTCTGATAGGCACGGGATTAATCCCGTGCCTATCAGAGCGGGAGGGACATCGCGCTCACGCCAAGACATCAATGCATCTTTTTCGGCAGCTTGTCCACGAACTTTTTCAGCTCCTCCAGGTTGGAGAAAATGCCCGCCAGCGCGTACGCACTGAACACGAGGCCAAGCACGATGCTCACCGGGATCTCCAGGCCGGGGCCGAAGAAATTACGGAGCCAGCCGAACGAGTTGCTGAACGGGATCAGGAAGAGGCTCACCAGGATGATGAGCCCGACGGCGCTCCACTGGAAGCCCGAAACGTGCTGGTCGTGCCGCACCCCGGAATGGAAGACGGAGAGCATGATCTCCTCGACCCGGTCGCGGTCCATGTCATACTGGGTCTCGTCCCGGAGCGACCTGAACTTCTCGTTCAGGAAGATGATGTCCCGCCTGCACTTCGGGCAGAACAGCATGTGGAACTGCACGGAGACGGGAATGATCGAGCGGTTGTCCATCTCGAAAAATCGTTGCTGTGTTTTTTCACAATTCATTATAGTCCTCCGCTATGGTCCCTTTCAGCTCATCGCGCAGCATGGTCTTGGCGCGAAGAACGTTTGATTTTATCGTGTTCACGGGATATCCCGTTATCCTGCCGATCTCGCCGTACGTCAGCCCCATGAAAAAGTAGAGCTCCACGCAGATCCGGTACCGTTCGGGCAGCGCGCCGACGGCGCGCATGAGCATATCGCGTATCTCGCCGCGGACGTGCCGCGTTTCGGGAGTCGAGTCACCGGACGGGATCTCTTCCGGCACCTCCGATTCGGTCCGTTTTGCGCCTGTGCGGTTTATGCCGTGGTTATAGGCCACCTTTGTCAGCCAGTACCGGAACGGCGCCCTGCCCGCATAGGAGCTCAGGCTCTCGAAGGCCCTGATGAAGACCTCCTGGGTAAAGTCGTACGAATCGTCCCTGTTGTTGAAAAATCGCATGCCGATGCCGAAGATCTTCTTCTGGTAGCGCTCGACGATGACTCTGAAATTGTCAATGACGCCGAGGAGCACCTGTTTAACGATCTGTTCATCGGTCCTGTTCTCATTGTCCATTGCTGTCCTTGTTCATGGTGATCCGGATCGCGAAGAATATCAGCAGGCTCACGCCCAGGGAGAGGGGCACCAGCCCGCTCAGTACCGGATATGAAAAGCCCTCCAGCAACACGAAAAAGACCACCAGGCAAACGCCGATGCAGGTCAGCACGAGCCCTGAAAACAGGCTGAAGGTGCTGAGGTCAAATTCGGTTTTCACGTACTGGCCCTTCTCGATGATGAGCATTCTCTGCCTGTGGTTCCACAACAGGAAGAAAAAGATCACGGTCGCGCCCATGACGATACCCACGATAGGAATAATGGTAACGATAATCTGTGCCGCGGTTGATGGCATATTCCGCTCCTTGAGCGCGCTCCCGTGCGCCGGGAACGCATGATAGAATCAATTTCCTACGGTATGGTCCGGCGCTTTTATAATGTAAACCATTTTTTTAGCTCCCCGCCATGATAATGTCCTCGTCATAGAGGGCCTTCCGCGACCAGCGATAGGCGGTCGTTTCGCATTTCAGCTTGAATTCCAGGTAGTTATCGCCGAGATGGGCCTTCAGCTCCGGCGAGAGGCCGCGGTACATTCGCCGGACCCTGTTTTTCGCACGCTCTGCGAGACGCTCGATGACGGTCGGATGGACGCTTCCCGCGGCGCTGAAGGTTTTCTCATACCGCTCTTCCAGGTGGACGAGGGATGATTTCATGAATTCGGAAACGCGCTCGGCCATGAGGATGTCGTCGGTGATCTTGAAAAAATGGTATCCCTTGATCGCCAGGTTCACGGCCATGGGGAACTGTCCCGGATTGCGGACGAGGGTCGTAGCCAGCAGCTTCAGGTAGCGGAGACCGTAACGCGAGAAGCTCTGCTTGAAAAGGGAACGGAAAAAGGCCCCCATCTCTTTTGCCGTGAGCGATATCCCGTACCGGCGCGCCCGGGGCAGGCGCCGGATCAGCGTGGCGCACCGGGCGAAATAATTCCGCGGTTCATAGATGGAGGCGATGACCCGTTTGTATCCGCTGATGAGCGTGTTCCGGTCCATCAGGGGGGTGAAATTCATCTCCATTGAGTGGGTATTGTTGCCGTCGGTCTCACCGATGATGCGGCCCTCGGCCTCGAGTCGCCGGTAGAGCTGGGTGCCGGGGAGCGCAATCAGTGTGCCGATCATGGCGAGGGGGATGCCCGCTTTCTGTATGAATTCTATCTGCAGATCGAAGATGTTTTCCGGGTCCGTATCGAATCCCACGATGAACCCGCCCATCACCTCGATCCCCTTTTCCTGTATTTTCGATATGCTTTCTATGATGTCGCTTTTCGTGTTCTGCATTTTATTTGTATGCTCGAGCGTTTCCTGGACCGGGGTCTCGATGCCGATGAAGACCATGTCCAGTCCGGCGGCCACCATCCGGTCAAGGAGTCCGTCGTCCTCCGCCAGGTTGATGCTGGCCTCGGTGTAGAGGCTGAACGGGTAGTTCCGAGATTTCTGCCATTCAATGATATGGTCAAGCAGCTCCCGCACCTTCTTTTTGTTCCCGATAAAGTTGTCGTCAACGATAAAGAGCGAGCCGCGATAGCCGGTTTCGTACAGGAGGTCCATCTCGCGGATGAACTGCTCCGGGAGCTTGTAGCGGGGCACCCTGCCGAACATCTCGATGATATCGCAGAACTCGCAGTTGAAGGGGCAGCCCCGGGACGACTGGACCGCCATGGAGCCGTAGGCGCCGAGGTCCAGCAGGTCGAAGCGCGGCGGCGGCGTTTTAGTGATATCGGGCTTGGTCTCGTCCCGGTATATCTTCTGCGGACGGCCGGCTTCCAGGTCCGCGATGAACCGCGGCAGGGTGATCTCGCCCTCGTTGAGGACGAAATGGTCCACGCCCCGGATCGATTCGTGGCCGGTGGTCGGGTAGGGGCCGCCGGCCACGACCGGGACGCCGTACCGGTTGCACATGCGGACGACTTTATGAAATGATTCCTTCTGCACGATCATGGCGGACACGAAGACGAGGTCCGCGGCAGTGATGTCCTCGCCGTTAAGCTCCTGTATGTTCATGTCTATGAGCCTGAGGTCGTAGTCTTCGGGCAGCATGGCCGCTACGGTTATGAGCCCCAGGGGCGGCATCAGGGATTTATGACCCACGAACGGCATCACGTATTTAAAGCTCCAATAGGTCGCAGGAATCTCCGGATACACCAGGAGTATCTTTCTTTTCATGGTTCTCCCCCCTTTGAAGAGACAACTCTCGTATGTTATTTATGTCGTTTTAATGTAACGTCGGACTGCAGATTGCTATGAGACGCGGTTTTACAGGGATTTCAGTATTTTAAATCCGTAGAAAGCGCTCAAAACAATCAATATTCCGAAAATGGATTCCAGCATACAATTCTCCTTACAGCACTATATACGGTGTCGACGCCCGTTTAAACACAAAGACAGGCGTATTTCCCGGATGGTTGCAAAAAAAAGCCTGTATAAAAGAATTGACAGTCTGACGATAAAATTTTCTATTATTTAATAAGAGGGCCCGGTATGCGCCAGCGCATGAACGGGCCGTTTTATCATGGAAGAGGATGGGATCCGGTGGTCCCCGCGGTCTTCAAAACCGTTGGCTGCGATATATCGCAGCGGCAGGTTCGATTCCTGCCCCTTCCGCATTACTGATGCGGCCTGCCGGGGAATGACCGGCTTGGTGTACTGACCTGATATGGACGATAAAAACCAGATATTCCGGAACCTTCCCCAGGTGGAGAAGCTGCTCCAGTCCGAAGAGGTGTTCCCCTTTATTGCCGAGATCGGCCGGGCGGCCGTCGGCGAGATCTGCCGCGCCGTACTGGCGGAAGCCAGGGGCGTGGTAGAGAGGGAAGGTTCCATTGACCTGTCCGGTATTGTTCCGTCGATCGCGGCGCGCTGCAGGCTGAAAAAGATGCACCGAATTCAGCGGGTCATCAACGGAACCGGCGTCGTCATCCATACCAACCTGGGCCGTGCGCCGCTCTCACCCGAAATCCTCGGTCGCCTGGCCGCCGAGATGTCCGGCTACTGCAACCTCGAGCTTGACCTGCCCAGGCAGAAGCGCGGAAGTCGGGGCGGGTTCTCGGAGGAGCTCATCTGCACTATGACCGGGTCGGAGGACGCGCTGCTCGTGAACAACAACGCCTCGTCCGTGTTCCTCATCCTGAGCGAGCTCGCTGCGGGGAAAGAGGTCGTCGTATCGCGGGGCGAGCTGGTCCAGATCGGCGGCGGGTTCCGTCTCCCCGATATCATGCGGCAGAGCGGCGCGCGGCTGGTCGAGGCGGG
>JAKJGD010000051.1 GCA_022704585.1 Spirochaetota bacterium
CTTCTATTCGCCGGACGTGGCTGTGTGCGAACAGTGCAGGCATGAGTTTTCAGATCCGGCCGACCGGCGCCACCTCTACCCTTTTATCACCTGCATCAACTGCGGGCCCCGGTTCAGCATCGTGAGCGACATCCCCTACGACCGGAAGAACACCTCCATGGCTCCCTTTATCCAGTGCGGGAAGTGCGCCGCTGAATACACGGACCCGTCGGACCGCCGCTTCCATTCACAGCCGAACGCCTGTCCCGCATGCGGACCGCGCATATCGCTTTTTACCGCCGGGAAAGAGCCCGTTGCCGCGGACAGCGAGCCCGTGGCGCGGAAGACCGTCGAGCTGTTGCAGGGGGGATCGATCGTCGCGATCAAGGGAGTCGGCGGCTACCACCTGGCCGTCGACGCACGCAATGACGCGGCCGTGAGAGAACTCCGCATGAGAAAGCGGCGCCCCTTCAAACCCTTCGCGGTCATGGCCGGCTCCCTCGAGTCGGCCGGCAGCTTTCTCGATATCTCACCAGGTGAGCGGGACCTGCTCCTTTCACGGGAGCGGCCCATCGTGCTCCTGAAGGAGAAACGCGCGCTCCTGAGCCGTCTGGTGGCGCCGGGACTGACGTACGCCGGCCTGATGCTGCCCTGCACGCCCTTCCAGTACCATCTCTTCTTGCTGGACCCGGACATGGTCCTGGTCATGACAAGCGGCAACGTTTCCGACGAGCCGATCGAGTACCGCGACGAGACCATATTCGAACGGCTCGGCGGCATTGCCGATTATTTCGTCACCTATAACCGCGAAATCATAGGGCAGGGCGACGACAGCGTGCTGTATGTCGTCAACGACCGGCCCTTCTTTATACGGCGTTCCCGCGGGTACGTGCCCGCGCCGTTCCTTTCGCGTGATACCGGCAGCGTCATCATGGCGGCGGGAGGCGATTTAAAAAACAGCTTTGCGGTGGCCCGCCGGAGCTTCATCATCATGAGCCAGTACCTGGGCGACATGGTGGACCCGCTCACGTACGAGGTGTTCATGCGCACCGCCGGCCACTTCATCCGCGTGTTCGATGCGGACCCCGGGATTATTGCCGCGGACATGCACCCGGGCTACCTCACCCGGCGTTTTGCCGAGGAGATGGCCGCGGAGGGCCGCCGCCTGGTGACGGTCCAGCACCATCACGCGCATGTCGCCTCGGTCATGGAAGAGCACGGTCTCGACGACCCGGTGATTGGCATCGCCTTCGACGGAACGGGTTTCGGCACTGACGGCACCCTCTGGGGGAGCGAATTCCTCGTAGCCGACCGGCGCGGGTTCCGGCGCGCTGCGCACTTCTCGAACTTTCCCCTTCCGGGGGGCGAGAGCGCCATCAGGGACGTGTGGAAAATCGGCCTGTCGCTCCTGCACCAGCGCTACGGGAAGGACTACCCGGTCATGGAGCGCGGAGGCGAGGCGGCCGGCGTTATCGAGATAATCGAGAAGAACATCAACTCGCCCCTCACCTGCAGCATCGGCAGGATTTTCGACGGCGTTGCCGCCATCCTCGGCCGCCGAGGCCGAGGCGGCGCAGTTGCTGGAGGAAGCCGCAATGCGGGGGAAAGCGCCCGCGGGACGGCACATCGTTCCTTTCGGCGGAGAGGAGGAGATAGTTATCGCCACTGGCGAGCTTACCGATTACGTGGTTACTCTCGCACGGAAGGGGATGGGCCCGGAGGACATCGCTGCGGCCTTTCACCGTGCAGTCATTGACACATCTGTTGCGGTCGCGGTGCTTCTCAGGGAGAGGACCGGCATAAATGCAGCGGCCCTCAGCGGCGGGGTGTTCCACAACCGGATTCTTCTTGCAGGCATGATGGACGGCCTGACAGCTGCCGGCTTTACGGTGTACACCCACAGGGCCGTGCCCTGCAATGACGGGTGCATTGCCCTGGGACAGATCGCCGTTGCCAAGGAACTGCTCTGATTCCGGTATCAAGCTGAGGCAGGATTCCGAAGTCCCGGCGCGCGACAGGAAGTCATAATTGTGCCGGGAGATGCCGAACGGGGCGGGGCTCTGACCCCATTCAACTACCGATAACTATCTGCTTCAAGCTTGCTCTGACCCCCTTAATCCGAAAAATACTACTGATCATTTTTGTTATATTGTTTATATATTTTTAATATCACCAACAGCATTCTGTCTCATTTTAAACTTTTTTAAAAAATTATCTTGTTTTTTTTTTGCCATTATTATCAATATCACAAAAATCAGGTATGTTTTTATAGCAAATTTTGATATAAAAAACATAACAATTAGCTGTATTATTTTCTAACAAAAGTCGGTTAATAATTTTTAGTTACTACATTATCGTATATCTGTTTTGTTTTCCAGTCTGCATGGTTCAACTGGACGGAAACCAAACAAGATGATATGCGAAAAAAACTATTACAAATAACTCAATCAAAAGAGGGATTATGAGTAATGCAGGTGATTCAGTCGCGAAGGTCGTGAAAAAGCACGGCAAAAACGCATCGATGATGCTCGATATCATCCGTGAGGTTCAGGACGATATCGGATGTGTATCGGACGAGGCAGCGGCAGGGATAGCCAATAGCCTTGGCGTTTCAAAGGTTGATGTGGACGGTGTAATTTCCTTTTATCATTTCCTTTCTAAAAAGCCCCTTGGAAAGTATACCGTGTATCTGAACAACAGCGCGGTGGCCATCATGAAAGGAAGGGACGCCGTTGCTAAAGCATTTGAACAGGCGGTTGGTTGCTCGTTCGGCGAGACATCGTTCGACGGGCAGATTGGCCTGTATGACACGTCCGACATCGGCATGAACGACCAGGAGCCGGCGGCCCTGATCAACGGCGTTGTTTTCACGAGCCTTACGCCCGAAAAGGCGAAAGACCTGGTATTCCAGATGAAGGCTGGCAAGGACGTCAAGGCCATGGTACGGGAAGTCGGTGACGGCATGAACAAGTCCGACATCATTCACGCCATGGTGAAGAACAATATCCAGAAAGAAGGACCGGTGATTTTCGCGCCGTTCGAATCAGGCTCGGGAATCAGGAAGGCTGTCGCCATGACGCCGGAACAGGTCATCGAAGAGATCAAGAAATCCAACCTCCGCGGCCGCGGCGGCGCAGGGTTCCCCACGGGCATGAAGTGGGAATTCACCCGGAACGCGAAAGGCAAACATGCCTACGTGCTCTGCAACGCGGACGAGGGCGAACCGGGCACGTTCAAGGACCGGGTCATCCTTACCGAAAGGCCCGAAATGCTGTTCGAGGGGATGGCCGTGGCCGGCTATGCGATAGGCGCGAGCGAGGGCGTCCTCTATCTCCGCGCTGAATACCGCTACCTGCTCGATTACCTCAACGATATCCTTACGGCCATGCGCAAAAACGGCCTGCTCGGCAAGAGCGCTGCCGGTAAAAAGGGATTTGATTTTGACATCTCGATCAAGCTCGGCGCGGGCGCGTATATATGCGGCGAAGAGTCGGCCCTGATCGAATCGGCCGAGGGTAAGCGCGGCGAGCCGCGCAACCGGCCCCCGTTCCCGGCGCAGTACGGGTACAAGGGACAGCCCACGGCGGTTAACAACGTCGAGAGCCTCTGCGCCGCGGCCCGGATCATGGAGAAGGGCGGCGAGTGGTTCGCAAAAATGGGGACGTTCCAGTCCCATGGCGTCAAGGTCCTCTCGATATCAGGGGACTGCACCAGACCCGGCATTTACGAGGTCGAGTTCGGCATGACCCTCGAGAAGCTGCTCGAGGAATGCGGCGGCTCGGGCGCGGTTGCCGTACAGGTCGGAGGTCCGTCAGGAAAGTGCGTCGGGAAGAAGGATTTCGGCAAGAAGCTGTCGTTCGAGGAGCTTCCCACCGGCGGCTCGATGATCGTCATCGGGCCCGACCGCGACCTCCTGGGGATCGTGCATAATTTCATGGACTTCTTCGTCGAGGAATCGTGCGGCTGGTGTACGCCGTGCCGCGCCGGCAACGTGATACTCAAGCAGCGGCTCGAGAAGGTCATGGCCGGGAAAGGGACGGAGAGCGACCTCGCCGACATGGCTTCCTGGTGCGGCATCGTTAAAGCGATGAGCCGATGCGGCCTCGGCCAGACCTCGCCGAACCCGATTGCGACGACGCTTGAGAATTTCCGCGAGGTGTACGAGGCGAAGCTCCAGAAAGGCGTTGATTTCGTTTCGGAATTCGATATGAGCACGGCGGTGCGGGACTACTGCGTGACCGCCGGAAGAAAAGCGGAGGTAAAGGGACATTAATATGAGTACGATAACATTTGAAATAGACGGAAAACAATGCAAGGCCAGGGCCGGCCAGACTATCGTCGAGGCCGCGCGGGAGAACGGCATCTACATCCCGGTTCTCTGCTGGTACGAAGGGCTGAAGCCCGCCGGTATCTGCCGCATGTGCACGGTGAAGGTCAACGGCCGCAACATGGCAGCCTGCACCACGCCGGCGGCGGAAGGCATGATCGTGGACAACGCCATCCCCGAGCTCGAGGACATGCGGAAGGCCCTCGTGGAGATGCTCTTCGTGGAGGGAAACCACATGTGCCCCACCTGCGAGAAGAGCGGTAACTGCGAGCTCCAGGCACTCGGATACCGGTACGGCCTCCTGGCGCCGCGCTTCCCGTACCTGTTCCCGGTGCGGAAGATGGACGCCGTGTACACGAAGATCATGATCGACACGAACCGGTGCGTCCAGTGCCGGCGCTGCGTGCGCGGCATCACGACAAAGGACGGGAAGCACATTTTCGCCATGATGAGCCGGTCGGGCAAGACGACGATCGTCGCGGACCCGGCGCTCGAGGCGAAGATCTCGGACGACCTGGCGAAGAAAGCGATGGACCAGTGCCCGGTGGGCGCCATTCTAAAGAAAGAAATCGGATTCGCAGTGCCCATCGGCAGGCGCAAGTATGATAAGGCGCCAATCGGCAGCGATATCGCGGGAAAATAGGAAGGGAGGATGACAATGAGCAAACCAGTTGTGGCCACAGCATCTCTGGCCGGTTGTTTCGGATGCCACATGTCCATTTTGGACATTGACGATAGAATTCTGCAGCTTATCGATCTGGTGGAGTTTAACAAGTCACCGATCGATGACATCAAGAAGTTCACCAAGCAGTGCGATATCGGGATCATCGAGGGAGGATGCTGCAACAGCGAAAACGTAGAGAACCTGATTGAGTTCCGCAAGCACTGCACAATCCTCATTTCGTGCGGCGAGTGCGCTATCATGGGCGGCCTTCCCGCGATGAGAAACGGCATCCCCATACGTGAGTGCCTCGAGGAGGCGTATCTCAACTGCGTCACGGTGGACGACAAGATCATCCCCAATGACGAGGAGATCCCGATGATCCTGGACCGGGTGTATCCCCTGCATGAGATCGTGAAGATCGATTATCATCTGCCAGGCTGCCCGCCGCGCGCGGACCTGATCTGGGAGGCCCTGACGGCGCTGCTGGGCGGCAAGCCGCTCAACCTGCCGTATGAAGTATTAAAGTATGACTAATGGAGAAAAACATACCATGGCACGAAAAATCACGATAGAACCGGTAACGAGGGTCGAAGGACACGGCAAGGTTACCATACAACTCGACGACAGCAATAACGTCGCGCAGTCGCGGCTGCATATCGTCGAGTTTCGCGGCTTCGAGCGTTTTGTGCAGGGCCGCCCCTACTGGGAGGCCCCGGTGCTGGTGCAGCGCCTCTGCGGGATCTGCCCGGTCAGCCACCACCTGGCCGCGGCCAAGGCGGTGGACGTGATCGTCGGCGCGGGGACCGGCGACGGGCTTACCCCCACGGGCGAGAAGATGCGCCGTCTGATGCATTACGGACAGATGTTCCAGTCCCACACGCTGCACTTTTTCCACCTGGCGTCCCCGGACCTCCTGTTCGGCATTGACGCGGACCCGGCCATTCGCAACGTCATCGGCGTTGTGCTGGAGCACAAGGACCTGGCGGTCCAGGCCGTGCTCATGCGGAAGTTCGGCCAGGAAGTGATCCGGGCCACCGCTGGAAAGAAGATCCACGGTACCGGCGCGATCCCCGGCGGCATCAACAAGAACCTGAGCCCCGAGGAGCGTGACGAGTTCCTGAAAGGCGCAGACCCCATGAACGCCGACAAGATGATTTCTTGGGCGCAGGCGGCCGTGGCCCTCTTCAAGGACTTCCACTCCAAGCACAAGGACATGCTGGACAATTTCGCGGTCTTCCCGTCGAGCCATCTCTCGCTCGTGCGTAAAGACGGCGCCATGGACCTGTACCACGGCGTTCTTCGCGCGGTCGATACGAACGGAAAGAAGATCCTGAACGACGTCGATTACCAGGACTACTACAACCATATCGGCGAAGAGGTCAAGAACTGGAGCTACATGAAGTTCCCCTACCTCAAGTCGATCGGAAAAAAGGACGGCTGGTACACGGTCGGTCCGCTGGCGCGGCTCAACACCTGCGACTTCATCCCGACGCCGCTGGCCCAGAAGGAGTTCGAGATCTTCCGGGCCTATACGAACGGCAAGCCCAACAACATGTCAATGCACATGCACTGGGCGCGGCTCATCGAGAACCTGCACGCGGCCGAGATGATCAAGCAATTGCTCCTTGACAAGGACCTCCAGGGCAAAAACCTGGTGACGAAGGGCGCGAAGCAGCGTGAGGGCGTAGGCCTGATCGAGGCGCCGCGCGGCACCCTGTTCCACCATTACAAGATCAACGAACAGGACCAGATCGTGATGGCGAACCTGATCGTGTCCACCACGAACAACAACGAGCCCATGAACCGGGCAGTCTCACACGTGGCGAAGAGCGTGTTCACCGGCAAGGCGGAGGTCACCGAGGGCATGATGAACGCGGTCGAGGTGGCGATACGGGCGTACGACCCGTGCCTCTCGTGCGCGACCCACGCGCTCGGCCAGATGCCGCTTGAGGTGTCCCTGTACGACTCGAAGGGCGCCCTTGTCGACAGCAGGCGGAAGTAGGCGCTGCGATGGGAGGGGTCCTCGTATACGGATACGGCAACCCGGGCCGCCAGGACGACGGCCTGGGACCCGCGCTCATCGGAATGTTGGAGCGGGAGCGGATACCGGGCGTGGTGACGGACTGCAACTACCAGCTCCAGATCGAGGACGCGGTTGCCATATCCGGGAGCGACGCGGTCATCTTCGTCGACGCATCGTGCGCCGGCGGAGAGCCCTTCGCCTTCGGCGGCCTGGAGCCGTCGAATGACATCACCTTCACGACGCATGCCATGTCGCCGGCCTCGGTGCTGGCGCTGTCTCACGAACTGTACGGCAGGCCGGCGCGCGCGTATCTCCTTGCGATCAGGGGATACGAATGGGAGCCGGTCGAGGGACTGTCGCCGGCCGCTGCCGGCAACCTCGATGCGGCGTTCCGGTTTATCAGGCCGAGGATCGGCGAGATCCTCGCGGGGATCGGGCAGGGTGCCGTACTCGAGGGGAGCACGAGCCGCAACTGACGACCGCGGCTTCCCGCCGGCAATGGGAGGCGCGCCGAATATTTATATGCTATTATGCGATGAATAAATCTCATGAAAGGAGTTATCCGATGGCAGACAAGAAGAAAATACTGGTAATCGACGACGATGTAGATATTACCGATTCCATCAAAGCGATCCTCGTAGGGAACGGGTTTGATGCTTTCACCGCGAGCGACGGGAAAAGCGGCCTGGAGGCCGTCGATACGGTAAAACCCGACCTGGTCCTCTGCGACATGATGATGGAGCAGGTTGACGCCGGGTCTAGGGTTGCCCATGAAATCAGGAAGAAAGACAGAAAACTGCCTGTTTACCTTCTCAGCAGCATCGGTGCGGCAACGGCGCAGAACGTGGAGCTTGACAAACTCGGCTTTAACGGGGTATTCCAGAAACCGATATCGCCGGACCATATGATCAAGACAATAAAAAAAGCGCTGCACATGGCTTAATATCACGCACAATCATAACCATAGAGTAGAAAACAGCAAAACCGACCCCGGGCCGGTTTTGCTGTTTTAACAAATCCATGGCTAGGGGTAAAATCATCAAACTGATTTCTTTAAAAGTCCTTGCGTGGAGTTTTTACCAGGGCATTTTGCACCTCTTGCGCTGCGTCGGCATTCGGACATCCTTTCCGGCACAGGCCGTATTATGATGTTAATCCGTAAAACCTAACGTTTTTTCCGGCAAACGCCTGTAAAAACACCGATACGTCCCTGTATCGCATGGTCCCGATTGCATCGGGACAGTTTTACAGAAAACTGCTTAATTTTCATTATTTTCTGGGTAATCCCGGTAAATTTGCTTATCTCTCATTATATGCGGTATTATTACCGGCACGCTCGCTATACGGCCATAATGCGGTACATGAGATAATAGTTGACAGGGACGTCAATTCTGTATTGAATAATATCCGGGCCTAGATACTTCGTGCCGGGCCCGGGATTAAATCGGAATAATACCCGTTCCAGCCTGGAGAGGCGCTCCCGCCAGTTAATGAGCGCCGCGGTGCAGGCTATGCGGCATTATGGCTCAGGGGTGGTCCATGGGACAAAACATACTGCTATTAAACTCATTCTCAATCGGCTCCCTTATCGCGACAGTCTTTTTCATCGTTACCGGGGCTTTCCTGTTTTCCATAAAGCAGAGATCGAGGGCCAGCTACCATCTTGGAATGGCGTTCATCTATCTGGCAATTTTCAATGTCGGATACCTGGTCAGCTCGACCATTTACCACCCCCTTGCAGCGTTTCACCGCTGGCTGACCGTTGTAACGATCCTGCTCGCCGAAGTCCACGGTAACGCGGTTATGATCTCCTTTCCGGACCTGACACATCCCCGCGTGCTGAAGTGGTGGCTCCGGATCGGCTACGGGG
>JAKJGD010000052.1 GCA_022704585.1 Spirochaetota bacterium
CCCGGTGCCTGAAGGAGATCATGAACCGCGACGGCAAGCAGGCCGTACCCCAGTCGATCCTGCCGGCGATAGCGAAGGCGACGATGATGGACGGGGCCCGGCTGTACAACCCGGAGGAGATACTCGAGTACGATTCGCTCATGGTGCTTGAGCACGCGTATGAAGGTATCCCCCTTGACCGCAGCAAGATCAAGAAGGGCGGAAAGAAAGTCGCCTACTGATGTACCGCGTGGTTTCAGCCACACGGCGAGAAGGCCTGGATTGGCACAAAAAGGCGGGTCCGCAAGTACCCGCCTTTTTTCATCCTCTCAACCTGCGGTTTTAACCGCACGCAGCCGCCCGGGGAAACCGGGGCCTTTTTGCGGGTTACTATTCACCATCCTCCTTGAGCCGGGAGGACAGATATTTTTCTTGATTTATCTCCCCGTATCATGATAGGATGTTTCTCTTTGCGCATCCCGGCCTGTATCGCGGTTGCTGGCAGAACCGATACCGATGACAAATAGGAGGTCCGCATGCTAGACTTCAGCCTTTCCCCCGAGCAGATTGAGATCCAGAAAATGTCCCGCGAGTTCGCGCTCAAGGAAGTGCTCCCCCTGGCCTGGTACTACGACGAGGCGAACGACCTTCCCCTCCCCCTGCTGAAAAAAGCCTTCGACCTGGGGCTGATGAACGGGGACATCCCGAAAAAGTACGGCGGCCGCGGGATGGGCCTCGTGGAAGCCGCCCTGGCCACTGAGGAGATATCGGCGGCGTGCTCCGGCCTCGCCACCTCGATCTTCGTCAATTCGCTCGGCATGGAGCCGCTCATCCTCTGCGGCAACGAGGCGCTCAAGGAAAAATACCTTACGAAGATAGCGAAGGAATTCAAGAAAATATCGTTCGCCACTTCCGAGCCCACGATGGGTTCCGACGTGGCCGGCCTCCGGTGCCTGGCCGAGGACAGGGGCGACCACTACGTCCTGAACGGGACCAAGTACTGGATCACCGACGCCGGCGTCGCGGACTACATGAGCATCTTCGCGACGGTGGACCCGAAGTCGCAGCACCAGGGTATCTGCGCGTTCCTCGTGGAGCGTGACTGGGAAGGCGTGACCGTCGGCCGGCACATCCCGAAACTCGGCCAGCGCGCGTCCAATACCGCGGGGATCAGCCTGAAAAACGTGCGCGTGCCCAAAGAAAACGTGATCGCGGCGCCCGGCGAGGGGTTCGTGATTGCGATGAAGACCTTTTCCCGCACCAGGCCGATCATCGGCGCGTTCGCCGTGGGCGCGGCCCGCTCCGCCATGGAATTCGCGCTGGACTACGCAAAGAGGCGGCGTGTCTTCGGCACAAAGCTCTCGAACTTCGAGGCGATCCAGTTCAAGATCGCCGAGATGTTCCAGAAGATCGAGACCTCCCGCCTCCTGGTGCTCAAGTCCGCGTGGGAGACCGACAACGGGATGGACCCCACGCTCGACGCGTCCATTTCCAAGTTCTACGCGACCGAGGCCGCCGTGCAGGTCGCGAACGACGCGCTCCAGATCGCCGGAGGCTACGGATTCACGAAACTCTACCCATTCGAGAAAATCCTGCGCGATGTGCGGCTCCTCATGATATACGAGGGGACCAGCGAGGTCCAGCGCATCATCGTGTCCGGGTACGCGCTGGGATCATACAAGCCGGTGATGCCGCCGCTGGAAGATCTCCCGATGCTCAGGAGCGAGACCGGCGGCAATGATTTCTACGGCGAGATGGAGGGGAAAACGGCGTGGCGATGCCGCATATGCGGCCACATCCACTACGGGGACGAGCCGCCGGAGGAATGCCCCTATTGCTTCTTCCCGGGCACGGCGTTCAAGAAGGTGTGGCCGCGGGAATAAAGCCGGTTTACCGTTCCGCCTCAGGCATGCAAAAAACGCAACGAGCGCGCGAAGCGTCAAGGAGTGGCTATGCTGCTGCACATACTGGATATCGCGAGAATACTCGGGGTAGCTGCGACGTTCTATATCGGCTATTCAATCGGTTTCGCCGGGGACTATGACCCGATAGCGCAATTGCACTTCATGGTTCCCGCTGTCATTGTCATTATCGCGGGCATATCTGGCATTGAGGGCCTTGTACTGGGCGACCGGGCGGCCGCGGCCAAAGGTTACGCTGCCGACGGCAATTACCAGAGGCAATCTTCCTTCGCCCTGTTGTCCTATGCCGCGGTTGCCGTTTTCGTGCGGGTGAGCGGATGGGGCATCCGCGCCGAGCTGACGATATTCTTCGCATTCATCTTTTTTCTTGTTTTTTCGGGAATCAATCATGCCGCGAGCGCGGTCAGGGACAGGAATTTCAAATGGCAGAACATCAACCGCCCTTTCATCACTCTCGCATTGATCGCGGGAATGGCCTACCCGGTCATCGAGGCAATGAAAAGAATATGATGTAACCGGGGAATCGCCGCCGGGTTACTGCGCCGGATCAGCTCCACCGTTCACTATTCACTATTCTCTGTTAACCGCTTTCCCCCCGGCCACCAGTTCCACCGGCCCAGCAGAACCACGATCGAGGGCACGAGTATCGTGCGCGTGATGAACGTATCCTGAAGAACGCCGACGGTGATGGCGAAGCTCAGTTGCACCAGCCCCAGGAGCGATGACGACATCATGGCCGCGAACGTTCCCGCCATGATGATGCCTGCGGACGTGATGATGCCTCCGGTGTGCAGCACGGCGAGCCGCACGCCCTTCCGCGTGCCGTGAACGGCCGCCTCCTCGCGCACCCGCCCCATGAGGAATATGTTGTAGTCCATGCCGAGCGCCAGGAGAAGAACGAACATGAAGAACGGCACGAACCAGGCGATCTCCCTGCCCAGGAGGTATTCGAACACGAACCGCATGATGCCCATGCACGCGTTGTAGCTCAGCAGAATCGTCCCCAGGAGGTACACGGGCGCCACCACGCTGCGCAGCAGGAACACGAGCACTATCATGATACCGCCGCAGACCAGGAGCCACATGAGCACTGTGTCGCGCTTCATGGCATCGCGCAGGTCGGCAAGAACGGGGATGTTCCCGCCCACGTGAAACGTGTCGCTCATCTTCATGTTCCGGATCCTCCTCACGGTATCCATGGCCGCGGGAGAAAACGGCTCGTCCCTGAGCAATAGCTGGTAGCGCACCGCGTCGCCTTCGAGCGTCGTGTAGGTGTCCAGGAGCATCATCAGGGCGCCCCCGCCCGGAAGCCGGGCCAGCTCGACCGGCGCGTAATACCCGTCCGGGCGGCCGGCGAACTTCACCGACAGGCCCCGCACCGATCCCTCGAATGACCGCAGGTCGGTCAGGATCGGCATGATGATATAGCTGAGCTCCGGCGGCACGACCGGGGGAACGTACACGGTGGCGGCGAGCTTCATCTCCGCCTCTTTCGTCAGGCGGTGGAGGTTGTCGGAGAGCTCCGACCGGAGGCCCTGCAGCTCGACGTACTGTAATATCATCAGGACGAGACGCGTCACCGCGGGCATCTTCCCGTAGGCGGCGAATTTCCCGTGGAGCCCGTCGAGCGCGGACATCGTGCCGGCGTACCCGTCCATCCCCTGTATCTGCGGCGCGACCCGCTCCAGCCCGGCGAAATACTGCCGCAGCATCTCGAGCTTCGGCAGGATGATCTCGGGATCGGTCCCCTTCATGTCGTTCATGATCCTGCCGATCTCGGCCAGCTGCGCCGGGACTTTAATGAGATGCGATGAGGAATCATACCGCTCCCGCACCCGCTGCAGCGCGGCCATGGCGCCGATATAATCGGGGTCCGACGCGAGCCACGGGAAAGCGCCGGCCAGGCCGGCGAAATAATCATGCAGCACCGCGAACATGCCGTCCGCGTTGTATATGAACGCTTTCAATTTGGGCGGGTCGCTCACCGCGGCGCCGATCGCGTCCACCTGGACCGCCAGCTGGGCCAGCTGAAAATCGACGCGCAGTACCCGGGAGGTGAACGCGTCGGGCTTGCCCGTCGGGCTGGTAAGGCTCCGCACCCCGGTCACGCCGGGTATGCTGCGCAGATACTCCGTGGTCCGCGTTATCTTCCCGATGCCTTCCGGTGTGCGCGTGTCCCGCAGCCCGGTCACCAGCACGTCCACCGGCAGCATCTCGCCCACGCCGAATTTCTCGGCGAGTATATTGTAGCCGACCCGCACCATGTTATTTTTCGGGAGGTCCGCCAGCATGTCGAAGGTCTGCTTCTGGCCCTGGCCGTAGATCGCGAGCGGCGCCATCACCAGGAGCGACAGCACGAGGAAGGCCCAGGGCATGCGCGTGATCCAGCCGCCCAGCCGCCCCCACATCGTCGCCTCGTGCGCATGCTTTGGCCTGCCGGGCCAGAACGCGCGCCTGCCGATGATCGCGAGCATGGCGGGGGTGAGCGTCATGACCGCGCAGAGCGCGATCACCAGCGCGATCGCAAGGCTCGGGCCGGTGCTGGAGAACAGCTTCACGGACACGAAGCTCAGCGCTATGTCCGCCACGATCAGCGTGCCCGCACTGCTCGTGATCGTCTCGCCGACGCGCGCCATCGTGCTGGCCGCGGCGTCTTTCCCGGGCATGCCGTCGGCCATGTGCTCCTTGAACCTGCTGATGATGAAGAGGCAGTAATCCGTGCCCGCGCCGAAGAGGAGCACCACCATGAACAGGTCGGTCATCGACGATATGACCAGGCCCTGCTGCGCGAGCCACGCGACGATGCCGCGCGCTATCCCGTACGCCACGCCTATGATGACCAGGGGGACGAACGGCAGGATCGGGGAGCGGTATATCAGAAGCAGGCAGACGATGACCAGCCCGATCGTGATGACAATCGTTTTTTCCGCGCTTTCCAGAATGCATTGTTTGTAGGCATTGGTAATGGGCACGTCCCCGGTGACATACCCCCGGTACCCGGCGGGCATGGCGGCCATGTGCCTCATGATGGTGTCCATGGTCTTCTCAACGGCCTTGTCGTCCGGAGCCCCGTTGATGCCCGCAAAGATGATGGCCACGCGCCCGTCAGGGCTTATCAGCCGGTCCGTGAGGTTGGGGTCCTCGGGAGACAGCAGGTTCTCTGAAATTTTGGGGTCCTTGAGCGATCGCACCCAGCCGGTCAGTTCGCCGATGGCGGCCGCCCCTTCCGTGCTTTTCAGCGAACCCCTGTTCGATTCCAGCACGAGGATCGCGGAATTGGAAAAGACCTCTTTGGGAAAATTTTTCCTGATCAGCTTCTGGGCCTGGATGCTGGGCTCCTTCGCGCTTAAATAGGCCGACTGGTCCGATATGCTCAGCTCGGACAGGTTCGGCGCAAGCCAGGTTATCACGCCCACGGCGACAAGCCAGAACGCGATAACCGCGTACCGGTACCGTACTGAATAGTGCCCGATTTTTTCAAATATGCCCATATCCTCTTACCCTTGCTCCCTGCATGAATAGATGTATTGCGCAGCTGCATGTCATTCCCGCATACAAAGCACGCCATTCCCGCCCCTCGACAGGTTTATCCCGAGCTTGTCGAAGGGCTCGGGAGAACCTCCAGCGGGAATCCAAGCGAAAAAAATGGAACCCGGCTATTTGCCATGATTGTGCCGGAATGATAGATGAGCCAGGCAGGAAGTCTGATGTTTTCCCCCGTGCCTGACCGGATTTCGGTCAGACCGCCTGCAGTCTTGCCAGCATCAAATCCGACGCAAAATCGAGGAGCTTCTTGTCCTTCACCTCGCCCAGCTCGTTGCGCTGCATGAAATCCGAAACGGCGAACACGCCGGTCGCAAGCGCCCAGAATGACAGTGCCGTTTCCCTTGGATCGACGTCGATAAACTCGCCGTCAGTTATGCCTTTCCTGATGATGTTCACGATGTACTCGAGCAGTTCCATGGCCATCCCGTGTATCCTGTCATATACGGCATCGGAAATCTTTTCACGATCGATGGAACCGGACTGGATCGAGGTCAGGATGGTATAGTAGAGCCGGTGCTCGGTGTAAAATGAATAGAACGCTTCGATCAGGTTGAGGGTTTGTTTTGTCGCGCTCAACACCGGGTTGGTCGCTCTTTTAAAAAATTCGTGAAAGAGCTGCGCGCCCTCCTCGACAAGGGACACGTACAGCTCTTCCTTGCTTTTGAAATACAGGTACAGGGTGCCCTTGCTCAGCTCCGCTTTATTGGCTATCTCTTCCATCGTGGCCGCTTCCAGGCCCTTTGAGATAAACACCCCTTTTGCGACCTCAAGGATGTCCTTTCTGCGTTTTATCTTTTCATTAATTTTTCTTTGTTGCGTTCCCATGACCCCAATCCATTAAATGAATAATAGTCATTTAATGGCTAAAAGTCAACTGTGATGAGACATTTTTTCTGAAAAGTGGATTTTTTTCATAGAAATGACCGAAATGCTCTGACACCGGGTTGGTGATGGGGGCTCTGACCCCGGGTTGGTTGATATCCTCTTCACTGGTACAGGACCTTTTCTTAATGGGCGGGACGGAGCTGCGCCCCGGCATCGTGTCCACAGAGTTACTTCGGAACGCCCGGGAGCACCCGCAGTACTATCGCGATCCCGCGGTACGGACGCCCTGCTACTACACCATTCGCACCAACACGGGCAGGGCCATCCATGACCGCGATCAACCGGTGAACAAAGATTCCTTGTTAATCATAAAATCCGTCCCCGACTGGTGCTCGAACAGCGCCAGCCGGTTGATCTGGTTTGTCCCCTCGTAAATCTGAGTGAGCCGCGAATCGCGCCAGGCGCGCTCCACACCGTGCGCGTGCAGGCAGCCCGCGTCGCCCATGAGCTCCATGGCCTGGCCGCATACCCTGAACGCCGTGTCCGAGGCGAACACCTTTGCCGACGCGGACGCGGACTGGTAGCACCGGAACTGGCGGCAGCTCTGCCAGACCATGGAGCGCGCGGCCCAGAGGCTTATCGCCATGTCCGCGAGCTCCATCTGCACGTCCTGGTATTCGATGAGCTTCCTTGGGCCCAGGTTTGTGCGCCGGCAGAACTCCAGGCACCGCTCGAACGCGCCGCGGCCGTGCCCCAGCGCCATGGCCCCGACCACGGGCCGCGAGTAGTTCAGCACGTTGCGGTTGTTGGGCCATCCCGACCGCACCCTGCCCACCACGTTCTTCTTTGGCACGAACACGTTGTCGAAAACGAGCTCCGAGGCGTCGGACGCGCGTTGTCCCATCTTGCGCTCGCTCCTTCCCACGGAGAAGCCTTTCATGCCCTTCTCGACAAGGAAGCAGGTCCACGACTCGATCCCCTCGCCCTCGATTTTCGCGTACACGGTCACTTTGTCAGCTATGGCGCCGTCCGAGATGAAGCACTTCCGCCCGTTCAGGACATAGCCGCCCATGCCGGGCATGTATTTAGCCGTGGTGACCAGGCGCGCGGCAGCTCCGCCCGCGGTCTCCTCCGCGTCCGATCCGGCTTCCGGCTCGGTGATGGCAAAGGCCATGCACCCGGGCCTGCCCAGGACACGCGACCCCAGGTAAAAGGGGATGAAGTGCCGTACCATGACGCGGAGGCTTCCGGAGAGGAGCAGGGGCACGATCCCCAGGTTATGGGCGAGCAGGAGCAGGGCCAGGCCCCCGCACTCGGTCGCGAGCTCCTCGCCCACGACCGCGACCTGGAGCGCGGCGCCCCCCAGGTAGGGGCGCAGGCTCGCGCTGCCCAAGGGCCACGGCGCGAGGAGCGTCTGGAATCCCTCCCGCGCCGCTGCCGCGAGCAGCGGCTTCGGGTCGTACTCATGCGGATGGAGGTCCGCCTCCGGAGCGAGCGGGCGTATATGCTCTTGCGCAAACCGGCGCGCCTTCCTCCGCCAGCGGCGCGCGCCCCGCGGGAGGGTCAGGGTGTCGTGCTCCCACAGGCTCATGTCGCGGTTATCGACCAGGAGCCGGCCTATCAGGTTCATCCGGCCCGTCGCGTTTTTCATGGCAAGCTGCTCAATCCGTTCCCGCGTTGACTGGTTCATGATGCATACTCCCCGGTGAGATCGAAGAACATCTGCTTGAGGTATGCCGGCGGCCCGCACGCGGTCCTGAGCACCATGACGTCGCGGAGCCGCTTCTCCATGCCGAAGTCCTCCATGTACCCGTACCCGCCCAATACCTGCATCGAATCCGTCACGGCGCGGGCGGCCAGCTCCGTTGCCGCGAGCTTCGCCGCTGCCGCACGCGCGAGCGCGCCGCGCGATCCGATGGCGCAATCCGCGAGCGCCATGACCGCGGCTTCCGCGGAGCGGGCCGCGGCATCGGCCCCGGCGATGAGCATCTTCACTGCCGGGTGCTTTTCGATGAGCGAGCCGCCCTGGTACCGCTCCGACGCGTACGCGCGCGCGGCCGCAACCGAGCCCCGCGCGATCCCGACCGCAATGGCAGACATGCCTGACCAGTTCAGGAAGAGCGCGCGCGACACGAGCTCTTCCGCGTCGCCGCCGTCGATGCGCGCTTCCCGGGGCAGCTCAACGCCGTCAAACGCGACATGGTCCAGGCGGCAGGCGCGCAGGCCCGTGCGTGCGCCGGCGTCTGTGACCGTGATCCCGCCCTGCCCGGCGGGAGCCAGGAAACAGGCCCACCTGTCTTTCGCCCGGGTGAAAACGACAAACGCGCCCGCGCCTTCCATCGAATAGGAAAAGGATTTCGCGCCCCGGATCACGTACCCGCCGCGCTCCTCGGCCGCGGTTGTCTCGATCCTCGCCGGAGCGTCCTCGCCCGGCCTGGCGAGCACTCCCGCGTGGGGAGGATACGGCCCTTCCTGCAGGCAGAGGCGCACGCGCGCGGGCGCGGGCCCGCCCTTCGCCCGCAGGGCGATGGCGGACGCGACGCCCTGGCTGTGCAGGCACA
>JAKJGD010000599.1 GCA_022704585.1 Spirochaetota bacterium
CCGCCGTCGGACACTTCGACCCGATGAACGCCGTCTCCCTTGGGCGCGACCACTGTGCCGCTTCCCTTCACGACCTGCACCTTGTTTTTCTTGAACAGGTAGGCGATGCCGTCAGTGAGTTTCTTGACCACGTCATCCTTGCGCGCCACCATTTTGGGCACGTTCATGGTCGGCGGAGGGATCTCGATGCCGTGGCTTGCAAATTTGTCCCGCGCCAGGGCGAAATGCTCGCTGGAATCAAGGAGCGCCTTGCTGGGAATGCATCCCTCGTTGAGGCAAACGCCGCCCATGGTGGGGCGTTGCTCGACCACCAGGACCTTCTGTCCCAGCTGGGCAGACCGGATCGCGGCCACGTATCCGCCGGGGCCGGCGCCAAGAACTATCAGATCAAAGATTTCCTCGCTCATTTTTCATTACCTCTCTCAATCAGTAGTATGTAACCGTTTTCCGTGTCCTGAATCCGCGGCGCCGGAATGCCGAAGCGAGCGGAATGCCGGGGTTTGAACGTCGCCGATACCGTTTCACGCCGGCTTCGCCGGGTGACCGTCGTCGGGCCGGGTCTAACGCCAATGCAAGAAACCGAGGCGTTCCGCGAAGGCGAAGGCGTGAAGGCGTCGCGGATTCAGGTGTATAATAACCGGTCCGGGCGGTCATCGCGCGCCCTTTTCCGGGATTTGTCTCAATGGATGCCCTGCTCCGCCTGTTGGGCGGCATGATAGGAGGATCGGACCAGCGGACCTGCCTCGATATGGGAAAAACCCATGGTCAGTCCGACCTCGCGATATTCGAAGAATTCTTCCGGCGGCACATAGCGCTCCACCGGCAAATGCCTGCTGCTCGGCCGCAGGTACTGGCCCAGCGTCAGCATGTCGCAACCGGCATCACGCAGATCCTGCATGGCTTCATACACTTCGTCCCGCGTTTCCCCGAATCCGAGCATGATTCCGGACTTGGTCGGCGCCGCGGCGTTCATCGTCTTGTACCTGCGCAGGAGCTCAAGGGAGGAGGCGTAGTTCGCGCTGGGACGGACACGGGGATACAGGCGGCGAACGGTTTCCAGGTTGTGGTTGAAAACATCGGGACTGTTCGCGCTCAGAATGCCCAGTGCTTCAGCTTCGCTTCCGCGAAAGTCGGGAACCAGGATTTCTATGCGCACATGGGGATTCTCGCTCCGCAGCGTTGAAATGCAGCCGGCGTACTGTCCGGCGCCACCGTCCGGCAGGTCATCGCGGGTCACCGAGGTGATGACCACGTAACGAAGCTTCATGGCGGCAACGGCCCGCGCCAGTCCGGCGGGTTCGGCAGCGTCCGGCGGCAGAGGAACGCCGTGGTTCACGTCACAGAACGGGCAATTCCGGGTACAGGTGTCCCCGAGAATCAGAAAGGTCGCCGTCCCTTGCTTGAAGCACTCCCCCAGGTTGGGGCACGTTGCTTCCTCGCATACGGTGTGTAGCCGGTTGTCGCGCAGGATCCGCCGGATCGTGTCGACCTCCGGGCAGCAGGAATACCGTGCCCGCAGCCACGCGGGCTTTTTCCCGTTTTTCGTTGACCCCGCACTGCCGGTGTGCTCCTGCGGTTTCGTCCCCTCATATTCGTTTTTTTCAAGCTCGTGCTGCATTACCGCTCTCCATTTCCTGCTGGTGCTGCGATTTTTCATACCCCTGACGGGGCATGCTCCCACGGGGAAAGGGGGAGCCGAATCCGCTCCCCCCGTCCGCCTCGTACTACAGGATAGCCTTGACAGCTGCTTCAATTTTTGCCGCACTGGGGATGTAGAGGTCTTCCAGGGCTCCGGT
>JAKJGD010000600.1 GCA_022704585.1 Spirochaetota bacterium
GTCATAGCCGACAACCAGCCCGGCAATGCCGCCCGACGTCGTTCCCTTCTCGAGCTCCTGTATGCCGCACATCCTGTTGGCGGGACTGTAGATCCAGAGCGTCCTGCCGTTGGAAACGAGCACCTTTTCCGTCGGACTCGTGAACTTCACATATATCTTGTCCGGCGCCATGTACTTGAATCCGCCGGAATAGGTCTGGCCGTCAATCGCGGTCCAGGATACGACGCCGGTCAGCTTTTTCAGCCTGAGCATCCTGCTCCTGAATTTCTCCACCGCCTCGTCCCCGGCAAGAGGAAAAATGGAAGTGGAAAACATGATTAAAAGGCCGGCGCAAATGAACCGTAAGGCTTTCATATTCTTGTCCTCTCAACTGGTATAACGAATTGGCATCCATGAAAAAAAATTTTTTTCCGATAAAACCGGGAAAAAACGGGGAAAAAACCGTTACCCGGATTCCCGCACCGTTTGCATGATACGGCGGGATTCACGCTCCGGCGTCCCGAAATCAGGCCGGATATCGGCCTGCCGATCGATAAGCCACAACTATTCGCGCATTGCATATATTTCAACCAATAAATTTGAAAAAACAGGACAGTTTGTACTTGAAATTATTCCGCCCGGGAAGCAACAATCGAAGAGGAGCAAGACCATGCGAAGGAAACCCAGACCTGTATTCAGATACGTGCTGGTTCTTGGCACTATCGCCATTGCCATTACCGCTTATTTCTACAATGCCGAAGGCTACTCGTTCTTCATGAGGACCTATTACGAAAAGGTCCTCGGGATGAGCGTCGAGCAGCAGGTACGGGAGGCGGAAGTGATGTACGATAACCGCCGGTACGCGGAGCTGAAAGAGTATCTCCACCCCCGCATCCTCGTCTATCCCGATACCATGGCCTTCAAGAAGCTGGACGGGCTCGCGCGCATCAAGCTCGGTGAGCCGGTGAAAGGGATCGACATGCTCCTTACTGCCGCTGGAAGTGAGCGCATGCCGGTGAAACTCCTCGAGGAGACCGTCGGCCAGCTTTTCGAGATGAAGAGATACCGGGACATCATCGAGTTATTCACCATTAACGATCCGGGCGGCAACCCGAACCTCCACTATCAGTACGGGATCGCTCTCTTCGAGACGGGAAACATGGCCGGTGCCGTGCGGGAGCTGAATCTGGCGATCGACGAGGGCAGGACCGATTACGAGGCATATCACTATCTCGGCAGGGCGCATGCAAAAAGCGGAAATATCAGGCTGGCGCTCCCCCACCTTGAGCACGCGCACAGCCTGAACGAGGATGATCCGGACGTGACCCGCTCGCTGGCCGATGCCTATCGCGCCCTCGGACGCTACAACGAGGCGGCCCGCCTGTTGAGGAGTATCAGGCGGTAGCGCGCTGCTACATCGCTTTCACCGTCACGCTGAGCCCCATCATCCACGCGCCCCGCTCCATCCGGATCGAGTTGTACAGCATCCGGTCGGTTATGTAGAAGTAGTAGGCGGTGCCCGTGTCAACGACGATTGACTTTGACGCATTGATGCGCACGCCGGCGCCGATCCCGACCCGCTGGAGGTCCGGGTCGAGGGGGTTCTGCGCGCGCGGGTATTTTTCCTGCGACGAGTAGGAGAGCCCGGCGCTCGCGATGATACCCTTAATCGGAAACTCGATCCCCGCCCCGAAGCTGTGCCGGTCCCGGTGCTTGTAGTTCTGCGCGTTGCCGGTTGCTATGAGCGGGAACGCAGACCACGCCGCGGCGCTCCTGGCTACCATCAGCCAGTCCAGATAGCCCAGCTCGTGGCTCCG
>JAKJGD010000053.1 GCA_022704585.1 Spirochaetota bacterium
GGCATTGAGGGCATGCGGATCGCGGTGCTGCCGGAGCTCTTCCAGGAGGGCATATCCCCCCTGGTGCGCGAGCAGTTCGAGCATTCGCTCGCTCTCCTCACGGGGCTCGGCGCAGTGGTCGAGCAGGCTTCCATGCCGTCCATACATTACGCGATCGCGACCTACTACTTCATCGCCTGCGCGGAGGCCGCCTCCAACCTGTCCCGCTACGACGGGGTGAAGTACGGGTACCGGAGCGACAGCCAGCGCGACTACCAGGAGATGCTATTCTCGACCCGCTCGCGCGGCCTGGGCCGCGAGGTTAAGAAGCGGATCCTCCTGGGGAACTTCGTGCTGTCGTCGGGCTACTACGACGAGTACTACCGGAAGGCGCTGAAAACGCGCGCCTACATCCGCGACGACATGATGACGATACTCGCGTCGTTCGACGCCATTGCCATGCCCGCGACGCCGGACATCGCCTTTCCACTCGGCGAGAGCGAGAACGATCCGATGAAGATGTACCTGGCGGACGTGACCACGGTCATTGCCAACCTCGCGGGCCTGCCCGCCCTCTCCGTGCCCTCCGGCATGGTGCACGGCCTGCCCGTGGGGCTCCAGCTCGTGGGCCGGCCCCTTGAAGAGGACCGGCTCCTGGGGGTGGCCGCCGCGTTCGAGGAGAAGCGCGGCGGGAGCTTCATGCCGCCGGTCGAGAAAATGCTCGACGACGCGGCCGCCGGAGCGGCCCTCCGGGCGCCGCGGGAAGCGGACACCGGTCGCGCGTCCCTGTCCGCCTATTCGGCCGGGTTCATTAAAACTATTTCGCAATCATACATGGCGCGCGAGGCGCGTCTACCGGAGCGCGCCCTCTGTCGCGACCTGCCGGGCCTCGTGGGGAAACACGCAATCATCGCCGGCTGGGTGCACCGGAAGAAAAGCCTGGGCGGCATCGAGTTTTACGAGCTGCGCGACCGCACCGGTTTCACCCAGCTCGTGCTGGAAGGCGGCACGCAGGACGAGCGGATCGGGCTTGAGACAGTTGTCGAGGCGACCGGCCTCGTCACCAGGGAAGAGCGCAGCCCCTTTGACAACATCGAGCTCAAGGTGGAAACGCTCGCGATTCTCGGCGCCTCCGACCCGAGCCTGCCCGTGCCGCTCAACCGCCCCCTGTCCGGCGTGAACCTCCCCGTGGTGCTCGACAACCGTACCGTGTCGATCCGCAACCCGGAGGCGCTCAGGGCCTTTCGCGTCCAGTCCGAGATCGTGCGGCTTTTCGCGGAGTACCTGCACCGCAACAATTTCACCGAGATCAAGACGCCGAAGATCATTTCGTCCGGCACGGAGGGCGGCACCAACATTTTCAAGGTCAACTACTTCGGCCGCACCGCGTTCCTGGCCCAGTCGCCGCAGTTCTACAAGCAGATCATGGTAGGGAGCGGTCTTGAGCGGGTGTTCGAGGTGGGGCCGGTGTTCCGCGCCGAGCACCACGACACGGTGCGCCACCTGAACGAGTACATCAGCATGGACTTCGAGATGGGGTTCATCCGCGACGAACAGGAGATCATCGACATGCAGGAGGGCCTGCTCCGTTACTTGTTCGACGAGATCAAGAAGTCCGCGGGCCGCTTCCTGGACGACGGCGGCGCGTCGCTGTCCGTGCCGGGGCGCATCCCGCGTATCCACTACCTGGAGGCGCTCGAGATCATCGGCGCGGCAGGCGGCAAGCTCGAGGAGGGCGATATCTCGCCCGAAGGCGAAAAGATACTTTGCTCCCATTTCGAGAAGGAGCGCGGATCGCAGTTCGTGTACGTGGTCGGGTACCCGGTCAAGAAGCGGCCCATGTACACCATGCCGGACGAGCGCGTGCCCGGGTACACCCGGAGCTTCGATCTGCTCTACCGCGGCATCGAGATCACGACCGGCGGCCAGCGCATCCATGACTACGAGATGCTGAAGGAAAACATGAAGATGCTCGGGTTCAACCCGGCCGAGTTCCGCAGCTACCTCGATACGTTCCGGTTCGGCATGCCGCCACACGGCGGCCTGGGCATGGGCCTGGAGCGTCTCACGATGAAGATCATGAACCTGAAAAACATACGGGAGGCAAGCCTGTTTCCCCGAGACATCAACAGGATAACGCCATGACGGAAAGGGCATCCATCAACCTCGACAACCTGATCGACCTCGGCTCGTTCGAGGTGTCGGCCGCAGAGAAGGAGCAGTACGGGAGGGAGCTCGCGGACTTCCTGGAATACGCGCGCGTGATCAACGGCGCGCCCCAGCACCTCCCGCCCGCGAGCCACGCGGTTGAAAGGGAGCAGCTGTTACGAAACGACTCGGCCGCCCCTTTCCCTGAGCGGGAAGCGCTCATGGCCAATGCCCCTGCGCTGCAGGGGACGAGCTACCTGGTCCCGCCCCTGGCCGGCAGCACGGGCGCGACCGGCGAGCGCGATGCGAAGGCGCCCAGATCAGGCGCCGCGTACGAGGCGGTGATCGGTATCGAGGTGCACGCGCAGCTCAACACCGAGACCAAGCTCTTCTGCTCCTGCCCCACACGGTTCGGCACCCGGCCCAACACCAACACCTGCCCGGTCTGCTCGGGCCAGCCCGGCGCGCTCCCGGTCCTGAACCGCGAAGCGGTGCGCATGGCCGTCATGGCAGGCCTGGCCATGCACTGCACGGTCAACCGGCGCTCCCTGTTCGCGCGCAAGAACTACTTCTACCCCGACCTGCCCAAGGGCTACCAGATCTCGCAGTTCGAGGAGCCGGTCTGCTCGGGCGGTTTCGTCGAGATCGAGCTTAACGGCGCGACAAAACGGGTGCGCTTGAACCGGATCCACATGGAGGAGGACGCGGGCAAGATGGTGCACGTGGGAGCGCCCGGCATCTGGGGCTCCAAGGCCAGCGCCGTGGACTACAACCGTTCCAGCGTCCCGCTTGTCGAGATCGTGACCGAGCCGGACATTTCCTCGCCCGCGGAGGCGCGCGAGTTCATGGTGATGCTCCGCGCGATCCTGGTAACGCTCGGCATCTGCAACGGCAACATGGAGGAGGGAAACCTCCGCTGCGACGCCAACATTTCGGTGCGCGAGAAGGGCGACACGGCCCTGGGCGTGAAGGTCGAGATCAAGAACATGAACTCGCTCAAGGCGATCGAACGCGCCCTGGCCTACGAGACGGAACGCCTGATGCGCATGAAGAGCGAGGGCGCGCCGATCACGCAGGAGACGCGCCTCTGGGACGACAGCTCGCAGAAGACGGCGCTCATGCGGAGCAAGGAGGAGTCGCACGATTACCGCTACTTCCCGGACCCGGACCTGCTGCCGCTGGAGATCACGGACGACTGGATCGGGCAGGTGCGCTCCACGCTCCCGGCCATGCCGCTTGCGCGCAAGGTCAGGTACGAAAAGGAATATTCATTCACGGAATCCGAGGCGCGGCTCTTCATGATGAACCCGGGCTATGCGGACTTCTTCGAAAAGACGCTCGCCTCATACGGCAATGCCCGCAACCTGGCCAACTGGCTCATCTCCGAGCTCCTCTCGCACGAGGACGATTTTGAGAAGCTTCACATTACGCCGGAGGACTTCGCCCTGTTTTTAACGAAAATCGACAGCGGCGAGATCAGCGGCCGCCAGGGGAAGGACATTTTACGAAATGCGTTTACGGACCGCAGGGGCCTTATCGAGATCATCGAGGCGGAGGGCCACGCTCAGATAACGGACCGCGGTCCGATTGAGGCGGCCGTGGACGCGGTCATCGCGAAATTCCCGGGCCAGGCCGCCGAATACCGCAGCGGCAAGACAAAGGTGCTCGGGTTCCTCGTGGGCGAGGTGATGAAAGCGACCCGGGGGAAGGCCAATCCCGCAATGGTCAACGAGGTGTTGCGAGATAGACTGGGGTGATTTCAAGGCGATAACTATCGTGCCGCCGCTGCGCGCTCTGACCCCGGGTATACCGATAACAATCGCTTAACGAAGCTGAGACACGGAGACTAAAGCCGCGGCCCAGAATAGGGCTCTGACCCCCCGGCTTGAGGTGACAACCACCCCTCCTCGCACCGATAACTATCGCTTCCGTGGCAAATGCAATTAGTCATGGTTTAATCCAGCGCGACAGGCCGGATTTTTTCATGACACTCGCCTGCTTTTTGTTCAAGTATATTACTCTGGTACCTGTAGCAGACCGATAACTATCGGTTAACGACAAGCCGGCGTTGCTCTGACCCCGGATTATCCGGCTAAAGCACGATACCGCATTAAGCCGGTGCTCTGACCCCGGGAAGGCCCTAGACCCTGCTTTTGCCGGTACAGGATAACGTTACAGCAGGAGAAAACCAACCGCTAAACTTACCCTGGCACCCGATAGGCGGCGATAACTATCGGGCGCCAGATTACTCTGGCAACTGATGTACGTCGCTTACCTCGCAGCCTCACGAAATCACCTCGATCCCGAGGGGGTACTTTGACATCTCATCGCACCCGGCCGTACCGATAACTATCGGGTTCTCGTACCGGAATCCGACGTTCTCTTCGGGACAGGCGTACTGCATGGCGCAGATGAGCACCTCGTTCTCCCGGTACACGTGGTCAGGGTTCGTCCAGTAGGGAAACGGCCCGTCATTGAGGCCGATGCGCCACTCGTCACCCATCATGCCGATACCGTGCTCGAAACCAGGCACCATGAAGTCGGAAAAACCTCCCTCTTCCGCAAGGGCCATCATCTCGTCGGCGAGCGTCGAGGGGGTGATGCCGGCCCGGTACGCTTTCAGCGTGGCCCGCACAATTTTCAGGAAATTCTCCGCGTGCCAGAGCTGGCGGTCGGTTGCGGAGCCGGTAAAATAGTTGTGCGAGTGGTCCCCCAGTCCGAGCATGAACATGGCATGTATGTCCACCATCAGCGGCTCGCCCGGAGCGAGCTTCTTGCGGGTCGCGGGCGTGCACGCACCGCCGGCCAGGCCGGTGCGGTAGCCGCACGCGATCTCGTTCCCGCCGGTGAACGACCACTCCCACTCGCTGCCGGCGCGGCGCATGGCAAGGGCCGCGATCCCGGCGATCTCGGTCTCGGTCATGCCCTTCCAGCCGCCGTTATCGATGGCGGCGCGCACGGCCTTGTGCCCCTCGTCAACAATGCGCGACGCCTCCCGGAACCGGTTGATGGTTCCGGCATCCTTGATCAGCGCGAGCCGGTCGACTATGGTGTGGGCGTTAACGAGCTCAGAGCCCGCGAGCGCGTCGCGGTACTGCTCGAACTCGTAGTGGGTGAGCCACCCCTCGGGCAGGTAGTTGGACATGCCGCTTTCGATGCCGACCCTTCCCTTTCCGCCCCTGATGTTTTCGCGGATGAAGTCCGCGATCTGCTCGATCTGGTCCTGGCCGCCCATCGGCGCGAACCCGCGCACGTGCTCCTCGTCCACCCACGTGTCATCCGCCACGCGGGCAGCATCGATCACGAACGTGAATGCGGTCGGCATCCCCTCGGCCGGGATCACCACGAAGCTCCGCCAGGGGCAAAACGTGTCCAGCGTCCAGGAGAGCGTACGGAGCCGGGAGCCCAGGTACACGTCGATCTTCTCTTTCGCCATCGCCGCCTGGATCTCGCTGATCCGCTTCGGGAAGTCAATATAGTACGGGTTGTTCGGGTCGAGTTTTCGCGTCATGACAGTCCCTCCTTTAATACTCAGCCTGGATTTTTGCGATCACCTTGTTCAGCCGGTCCACGACCGAAGCGAGCTTCAGGGCCTTCACCATGTTCCCTTTCAGCTTGAGTTTGCCGGTCATGAGCGCCTTCTGGGCGCCCAGCTCCGCGCGCGATATCCGCGCGAACACCTCGTAGTCCCCGGTAATGATGAATTCTGCCGCGGGGGGCGCTCCATTACCCACCAAAACAGCCGACACCGCTCCGTTCTCGAATTTCACGTGAAAAAACCGCTCCGTGCCGTCGGGACAATTCCTGTAGATATTGGACATGGATGACGAGATGTTGTTCATCTTTTCCGGCGAGAGCTCAGCCTTGAGCAGCCTCTCGACCTCGTTGCGCCATTCCGGGCTCAGGTACCTGATCGTTCCGCTCATAATGGACCTCCTCTTTGATGGTGTGTTGATGCTTATTGTTTTCCGGTCCCGCGCCGTGCGCGGGGCTGTTTGAAAATTCCCAGCGTTACCACTTCAAGCGTCTCGGCGAACATGCGCCGCATTGAAGTTCCTTCCTGCGCAATATAGGTACGTATAACCAGCATCTTGTATATGGAAAACAGCACTTCCGGTAACGAGTCGAGCTTCACACTCCGGAACACGCCCTTCTCCATTCCCCTCTTTAAAATACTCCGGATCAATGCGACCGAGTTCCGGTTGACCTGTTGATAGGGATCCCTGACCGGAAACATCGGGAAGATATCCGGGTCCCGCACTAGCACGCGCCTCAGGTCGTTGTCACGCGCGAGGTATTCCAGCGCCTTCTCGCCCATGACCAGGAACTGCTTTTTCGGGTCCGACTCCCTGTCCACGGCCTCCCGCACCAGTCCCTGCCAGCGGAGAAGCGCATACCCGACCGACTTTTCATACAGGTCCTTCTTGTCCTTCACGTAGAGATACAGGTTGCCCTTGGTCATTCCCAGGGCTGCGGCGATATCATCCATCGTCGCCTTCCGGTACCCGTATTCGGCGAACACTCCCATGGCCGCGTCGTATATTGCCTCGTTTTTTTCCTTTTTTCTCATGGGTCCCGCGCCCCCTCGTAATGAATAAATGAATATTTTATTCATTTATTCATTTATAAAGCAGGGTAACGGATTGTCAAGATATTAATGCCGCCGGTGCAGATTAATTGCGGGGACGATCGGGAAGCGCGCCGAATGACCGGCCTGTTACGTGCGCCCTTTCATCCCGGCCGGTGCAGCCATGACGTATATACCGCCCCGGTGAGGGATCAACTCATGAGGATGTAACGGCAATTGCTGCACGAGTTTAAAGCCGTATTTGCCATACAGCCGGTGGGCAATTTTATTGTCGGCGAAGGTGATGAGGCTCAGCGTATCAAGCCCCATGCCCCGGGCCTTCCTGGCCGCATGGGCAAGGAGCTCTCCGCCGATCCCGTGCCGCCGCCATGGGGCATGAACCGCAAGGGAGTCGATATACAGGCTCTCGGGCACCTTCGCGGTGAAGAGCACCCTGATATGATCAATCCTGTCACGGGGAAAATAATCGGTGATGGTATCGGACAGCGCATGATGTGACGAGTGGTACGAGATCAGCATTCCGGCGACCTCGCCGCCTGTCTCGGCCACGCGGGCATTGCGGAAGCTGTAGGATTCATCATCATGACTGAGGATTTCGGCCGCGAGCTCAACCGGTGACATGCCCGGGACCAGGTCCCGGTATAAAAAATCAAGCACGCCGCCTGCCGCAATCCTGTCCAGCCCGGCGATCGCGGGACAGTCTTCCGGGCATGCATCTCTATATGTTATAATCATCGGCTATGAGTGCATTCCACAGCTGCTGCCTTCCGGATAACGACCAGGCTATTTACCCTCGACCTTTTTCTTAATGCCAAGCATGTATCCGTCAAGTCCCCGCTTCGCCAGAAGGCGCTCGATCCACTCGGGAACGGCCTTGGCCTCGATGACCGGCGCGTAATAATAGATCGTGCGTGACCCGTCCCCGTATGGCTCGATGTACTCGAACCCCTCCACGTTCTTGATGTTCCAGGTCGGTTTTTTAACCGGTATGCCTTTATCGCCGTATTCTTTCACCTGATCAGGCTTGATGAAGAACCAGTCCTGGGTAAGCTTGACCCGGTCAAACCTGACGACCAGGGTATAGAGTATTTTTATCAGGCCGGCCCTGACCGTCCCCTCGATGATCGATTCATCCGGTCCCCGGCGGCCGATTACCCTGTAATACTCAAGCCCGGGAACAAACGCGGACATCGCTTCCCAGTTTTCGAGCACCTGCCACACGCGGGCCGGCGGAGCATCAATGACGACAACACCGATCACCCGCCGCTTGGCCTGGCCTTCGGCAGTCTTCAGCGGGATGATGAAGGTCTGCAGCTCGCCCTTCTCGAGCTTCGCCTTGTCAAGCGGAACGGATATTTTCTGCACTGCGCCCAGCGCAGTGCACAGAGCAAGGCAGAATAATAATACAAACGAAATCCTGACCATATCGGCCTCCAGTAATCCTTGTTAATAACCGGCTGCACGTGCAGCGATGGGGATGATTATACGTAGGCCCCTGGGATATGCAAGCAGAAATATAACGGGCGCACCCTGCGGCGCGCCCGTTCAGTTGATTCCATGTAGCCGCTATTTCGGTACGTATGTATAGGGAATTGCCGTTTCCGCCCCGCCGTTCTGGCTTACGTAATAACTGCCGGCGGTGACCGCCTCGCCCACCAGGGTGAGATCGAAACGGATAGAGCCGCAGTACAGGCCCGTCACACTGAGCGTGCCGGTTATGGTCCCGTTGCAGTCACCGAGCGGATCGCTGACCGAGGTGGTCTGGGTCCCATTCAGGGCCAGATAGTTGTCGCAGAAATCGGTGAACTGCAGAAGGACCGTGGCGCTGGAGAGACCGCCGGATGCCTTGTAGTAGAGCGTACCGCTGCCGGCACGGTCCTCGATCGTCTCCGAGCCCAGCTTGCCGGTGCCCGTTTTCTTGATGAGCGTCAGCCGGTTCAAACCGCTTTCCACTTCCCTATATGCTTCATCGAAGAACTCCTGGTTGGAGATTGCCCTATAACCGGAATCCGGCGCGCTTTCAAGGCCCGTGCTGTCCGGGTTGCAGCCAACAACACGGTAGGTGCACA
>JAKJGD010000601.1 GCA_022704585.1 Spirochaetota bacterium
TCCCGCCGGCATTTCCCCCGCCTTGTTGCCGAATACCACGGCATGCGTTTCCTGCGAACACCGCTCTCCGACCGCGCGCAAGGCTTGACGCCGGTGCACCATGCGGGAGAAATCTCTTTAAAAAAATCTTCGCACAGGGTTAGTTCTTGATTTTCTGCGTGGTATCGCTACAATCAGATTGCGTTTTGATCAAAAAACTGGTCATGGATCAGCCGGGAAGCGCCGGTGCCCAGGCCCGTAACCGGACGATGCCGGAGGCGGTCAACATGAAGCAATCGACGAAAGACATCTTTAAAAAACATGGATGGAGGGTCGACAGGGCGATCCACAATATCATCTATTTCCGGTATTATTATCCCTACATCAAGGTACTCACCACCGGCGTGCTGGCCCTGCGCAACATGATGTGGTTCAAGCCGCTCAGGCCGGTCGCCAATTTCGTGTTCCACCGATACCACGCGAAGACGCTGTCAACCGGGGATACGCGGAAGATATTCACGCTGAACGAGGACGTGCGGCGGATCTCCGACGAGAACAAGAGGATCGTTCCCTTCAAGTACGCCACGAAGATCATCTTCCAGGAGCCTGAGTTCATCGCGGTGATGGACTGTCCCTGCAAGAAATCGACCGGCGCGCCGAAGGAGGATCTGAATTCATGCTTTATGATCGGCAGGGCGGCGCAGTTCTGGCTGGACAACAACAAGTACAACGCACGGAAGGTGACCCAGGAGGAAGCGCTCGGGATCATCGATCGACTGAGGAAGAAAAACTACATAACTCAGGCTTTTTTCAAGGTGGCGACCGGCGGTTCCACGGGCGTCATCTGCAACTGCCACCCGGACTACTGTTTGAACATCATTGCTTCAAATATCACCAAAAAGCTCGGCACGGGCGTGGTGCCGGTGGCCATGCACTCCGGCTATTCGGTCAGGCATGACCCTGCGAAATGCAAAAACTGCGGTACCTGCGCGCAGATCTGCCCGTTCGAGGCGATCGTCATGAAGGACGGTAATCGCGTTTATATCAAAGAAGAATGCCGCGGGTGCGAGCTGTGCTCGGACAGGTGCCCAAGCGGGGCGCTCTCGCTGTTCGTCGATGCTTCCAAGCCGGAGCCGCTCGATATGGATAAGGTCAAAGCGGGACTGGCCAACTGATCGGGCGGTGAGCCGCTCGCCCTTTCCATTGCCTCCCCGCTAACGGGGGAGGTGAAAGACCGGGGCCTCTCGAACGTTGTGGGGGGAAGAAGGCCGCGCGGAATCGGCCGGCAGGATGTTTGCCCGCCAGCCGGGCAATGTGCAGGGCCGGAACCCAGTCCTTCCGCGTCACTGCGCTTCTGCGAGAGACCATCATCAATGATTGAACAGCTCATGAAGCACAATCCCCGCAGCCACGCTCACGTTCAGCGAATCCGTGTTGTTGTGCATGGGCACGTGCACGATCACGTCGCACTGCGACAGGATGTCCGCCGGTATTCCCTCTGCCTCGTTGCCGAACACCACGGCCCGTTTCTTCGGGGGACGTACCTCGCGGATGGGTATCGAGTTTTTACCGGTAGTCGCTCCGTACACCGTGAATCCGCGGCCCTTCAGCAGCGGGAAAGCGCTGTCGACTGCATCCATTATGACTATCGGAAGTGAAAATGCCGTACCCATGGACGCCTTGAGGGCCCTCCGGCTGAAGGGATCGCAGCTTTCCGGACCGATGAGCACGGCGTCCGCGCCCATGGCCGCGGAGGTGCGAATGATGCTCCCCAGGTTCTCGTCGCCGGAGAGGCGCGGGCATATCACG
>JAKJGD010000602.1 GCA_022704585.1 Spirochaetota bacterium
TGTTCGAAACGGTTCCCCATGCCAATCACGATCGACACCACGAAGCCGAGGAACCCGTAATGGGCGACCCAGGGTATGGTGAACTCGAGAAACATGGTCACGACATCCAGCACGAACGTGGCGGCGAAGAACGCGAACCCGTACAGCATCACACGCGCGTCCTGCCGCTCCAGCCGGAAGCGGAAGAGGTAGACCAGCGAGTATGCCACATACGCGAGCATGAGCCAGTAGCCCACGTACGTGGTGTACCGGAAATAGCTCGTGACATGGGGATAGCTCGCCGCGAGAAATACGACCGACCCGGCGACGACGGTATCCAGGGCGAGGGACAGCCCGGTGTACAGCTTCTTTTCGAAGTGAAAGAGTATGAAATGGAAAAACAGCGCGGGAAGGACGATCTCGAGCACGTATTCAATGAATTTTAATACGTGAAAATCGTCGAGTGCCAAGTACTTCAACTCTCCGCGCGACATCGTGACGACGGCAAGGAGAACGCAGAACAGGGCAAACAGCAGGTTCTCGTATGCTTTCCGCCGCTTGATAAAAAGAAACCCATGGTAGAGCCCGACCATGACATACAGGGAAGCGAGCACGGAGAGTATGATCTCGCTGACGAGAAAATCCTCCTTGAGCGACTCGAAAGACCCCAGGACCTGTTCCCCCTTGTAGATGCCGGCCGTGTCGTAATCCATGCTGTGGACCCTCACCGCGAGGACATTATCGCCCCCGAACACGGCAATGCTCGAGTCGATCGGATAAATCCTGGTCCTGTCGTAGGCGTGCTGGACTTCGCCCCTGACAGACGGGCCCGGGAAGACGCCGTTTGTGCCGACCAGGCGGCCGTTAAAGTAGGTTGCGTCGGCGTCATCGATCCAGCCGAGCTCAATGCCGAGGATCCCCGCCGGCCTGACATCCGGGAGGCGCAGGTGCAGCCGGTACCAGCCATAGCCCGTATACGCCCCGCCGGGTAAGGCAAACCAGTTCAACGGCACCGGAACTTTCTCCCATCCGCCGTCCTCCGTTTCCGGGAGGCGGTAGGAAGGATCATCGCCGCGCCTGAAAAACCATATGCCCCGCAGGTCAACGGGAACGAGGCGGCCCCCTGAGTCCTGCGTGAATTCCGATATATCCACATGCCCGTTCTGAAGGGTATCCGCCGCCGTCCCGCCGGCATGCCGGGACGGCTCCGCTGCGCCGCAAGAGAAAAGGACAGGGAGCAGGACAACAGCAGCCGCGACAACGGCATGCAGCTTTCTAATGAACATATGCCTCATGATGAGCTACTGGCGGGCTCCTCCCGTAATTGTCTCCTGCGGCTTCCGGCGGGCCAGGATCGCCCTGAGCCCCGATATCGCAGTCTTTGGCGCCAGGCTGATCCCGAGGGACGCAAACCCCCGCGCCGGCGGCCGGTATGCCGGGTTCGCGGCCATGCTGATCGCGCCTTTCCTGCACACCGGTACGCAGAGCCCGCACCCGAGGCATTTCCCGCTCGAATACGTATGTTTTTTTTCTGCCAGTTTGTGCGCCGCCGTGTTGCATGCCTTGACGCAGAGCCCGCAGTTGTTGCACAGCCCCTCGTCCACGCGCGCGAGGCGCGGGGGCGGCGCCATCAGGTTCCCGCACCCGTAATGGTTCACGCTCTCCAGGAAGTGGCAGCAGCAGTCGCAACAGGTGCAGATCGCGTTGGGATTTTCCGCCGTGATGTTCGCGGTCAGGAACACGAGCTTCTTCTCGCGCCGCCCGGCCACGATATCGGTCATTTCCGAACGGTCCACGCGCCGGCCGG
>JAKJGD010000603.1 GCA_022704585.1 Spirochaetota bacterium
CAGTTCGGGCACTTCAACTACGCGAACATCACCGCCGCGGTCGCCATGGCCGGGGTCCTGGGCGCGGACGACGCCGGCATCCGCAGGGGCGTGGAATCGTTCCTCGGCGTGAAGCGGCGCCAGGAGCTGGTATACCGGGGGAACGGGACCATAGTGTACGACGACTTCGCGCACCATCCGACCGCGATCTCCTCCGTGCTTTCAACCATGCGCGAGCGATATCCGGACGCGCGGATATGGGCCGTGTACGAGCCGCGCTCGGCCACGTCGCGGCGGAACGTGTTCCAGGACATACTTCCCGCCGCGTTCAGGGCGGCGGACGTCATTTTAATCAAGACGCCCTTTGAGGGCTCGGCGGTGCGCGAGGGCGAAAAGCTCGACCCGGACCGTCTCCTCCGCGACATCAGGGCCTTTAACCGGGACTCCCATCTCTTCCCGGAAACAGAGGACATTCTGGAACATATAAAAATGAACCTTGCCCCGGGAAAGGACAACGTCATCGTGATCATGTCCAACGGCGGGTTTGACGGCATTTACGAAAAGCTGCGCGTGATGCTGGAGGAATTATACCCCGATAGGTCCGCAAGCGCTTGCGGACCTATCGGGGCGGCATTAAATAATTAAGGAAGAAACCCATGAAAAAATTCATATATGCAATCGTCGCCCTCGCGCTGCTCTCCGCGCCCCTTGCCGCGAAAGAGAAATACGCGCTCCTGAAGCTTGACGGAAGCGTGAACCCGATCATGGCACAGTTCCTGTCCGACTCCATCAGGCAGGCGGGCAAAGACGGCGCCGGCTTCATCGTGCTCCAGGTGGACACGCCCGGCGGCATGGTCGATTCCATGCGCGAGATCATCAAGGCGATCCTTTCGTCCGAGGTGCCGGTGGTGGCTTTCACCAGCCCGCGCGGCGCGCAGGCCGGGTCGGCGGGCGGCTACATCATGCTGGCCGCCCACGTCGCGGCCATGGCGCCGGGCACCGAGATCGGCGCCATGCACCCGGTCGGCCCCTCGCTCGACTTCATGCCGCGCGACGAGAAGGGCGATCCCGCGGGGGTCATGGAAAAGAAGGTGCTGAACGACATGGTCGCGTACGCGAAAAGCCTGGCGCACAAGCGGGGCAGGAGCGAGGCCTGGGCCGAGCGCGCGGTCAGGGAGGCGGTCTCGAGCACCTACATGGAAGCGCTCCGGGCGAACGTCATAGACCTCGTGGCCGAGGACATGCCCGACCTCATGAAGAAGCTGGACGGCAGGCGCGTCGCCATGAACGGGAAGGATGTCGTGCTCAGGACCGGCGGCGCCGTTGCGGTCGCGTATGTAATGGACTGGAAGCAGAAGCTCTTCAATTTCTTCGCGGACCCGCAGATGATACTGCTCCTGCTGGTCCTTTCCGTGATAGGCATCGGGATCGAGATCAAGAGCCCGGGCCTCATCGCGCCGGGCGTGATCGGCGTGGCTGCCCTGTTCTTCTTCCTGCTCGCGGTCCGCATCCTTCCGGTCAACGTTGCCGGCATCGCGCTCATCGCGCTTGCCGTCGTGCTGTTCATCCTGGAGCTCAAGATCACCAGCTACGGGCTCCTTACCGTCGGCGGCATAGCCTCGTTCGTGTTCGGGTCGATGATCCTGTTCGACTCGCCGCTGCCGGGCGGCTCGATACCCCTGACCACGATCATCACCGCGGTCGTGTTCCTGATGGCCTTCATGTTCATCGTGGTGCGCTCGGTCATGAAGGCCCATCGCGCGCAGGTGACCACCGGCCGCGAGGGCATCATCGGCGAAACG
>JAKJGD010000604.1 GCA_022704585.1 Spirochaetota bacterium
TCTGATCCAGAGCGGAGCGGTGTATACGGGCCGAATCGACTGGAGAAAGTACCGCGAGCTTTTCAGGATAAAAACCAATATCATGGTATTTTTACAGGGGATTCCGGGGACAGTGCCCTGGGGCGTGTTTTTCATTTTCCTGAACGATTTCTATTCACAGGACAAGGGCTATTCGGTCGAGGTGGCCACCCTCATCGTGATGGTGCTTGGCGCCGCGGCGATACTGGGCTCGTTTGTCGGCGGCCTGATCGGCAATAAACTGTACAATATCAAGCCGAAATTTCTGCCGCTATTGTGCGGAACGAGCACTTTGCTCGGGATTATACCCGTGGCATTACTGCTGAATTATCCGTCGCAGGCCGGCGTTGCCAACCCGGATATTACGGGGCCGCTCGTGCTCGGGCTGATGGCCGGTTTCATGATTTCCTTGACCGGGCCCAACGTGAAGGCAATGCTCCTGAACGTGAACGCCCCGGAGACAAGGGGATCGATATTCTCGCTCTTCAACCTGACCGATAACCTTGGCAAGGGATTCGGACCGGTTATTATCAGCATATTCATTGTTCAGTTCGGGAGAGTATATGCGTTCAATATCGCGAACCTCTTCTGGGTGATCTGCGGACTCGTCCTGCTGGCTATGGCGCTGACGTTTCCCAAAGACGAGATTGCTCTTACCGAGGCCATGAAAGAAAAGGCGAAGGACATGGCGGCGTCGGTCCGTTCCTGATCAGGTTGCCGGGGTGATACGATGAAGAAGCTACAGGAAGTTTCACGCTCCATCGAAATCAACGCAACGCCCGACGCATGCTATGCGGTCCTCTGCGACATGGAGGGATACCGCTCCTGGTTTAAGCATGTGAAGGACCTGGACGTAAAGAAGGTAGGCGACGACTGCCGCCCGGAGAGCATATTGTTCACCTTCGACCTGCTGATAAAGAAGGGGTTGAAGATCGTCCTGTCCTACCGGTATGACGATGCCGAGAAGATACTGTATTTCCAATCGGGCGGCGGTGATGTGACCCGCGCGAGCGGCAACTACCACTTCCGCCCCCTTCCGGGCGACCGGACGCTGTTCGTATTCAGCCTTCAGGTCGATTTCGGCATGATGATGCCGGATACGATCGTGGAGTTCCTGTCGGGCAGGGTGCTGGACGATTTCGTGGCGATGGTGCGGGATGAGTGCGAGCGGAGAGCCGGCCTGTACCGGGGTTAAGGAAAAATTATTTTTGACAGAATATCCACCGCGGGCATTATGGGCCGGTACATGACACCACAGGAAAAGCCCATGAAAATAATAGTACGCCGTACCCCGGTCCTCATTCTCATATCGCTCCTCATCATCGGCATGTCCTGCGTGACCGCGGGCGGCCCGCGGGCCGGCGCGCATCGCCCGCTTCGCGGCCTCTACATCCCGAACCGCCAGGCAAACAATCCCGACTATATCCGGGCGATCATCGAGCGGGGCAGGCCGCTCGGGATAAACATGCTGGTCCTCGACGTGCATCCCATCACGGTGCTTAAAAGCCGGATCAATCCCGATGTTATCAGGTATCTCAGGCGGCAGGGTGTCTATATCGCGGCGCGTATCGTCTGCTTCCAGGACGGGCTCAAGTCCCTTCCCGTGCCCGACGGGCATCTTGACCGGCTGTTCGGCCTCATGGGCGAGGCGGCCGGCGCCGGGTTCGACGAGATCCAGATGGACTACATACGCTTTCCGGACGGGGCCCCCTATTACGCCCTCTCGGTGAAATACGGATTTATAGACGATCTTCTGAA
>JAKJGD010000605.1 GCA_022704585.1 Spirochaetota bacterium
GAGGCGATGGCGCCGTCAGTCGTTGATCGCCTCAATGCCGAGGCGTTTGAGCTCCGCAAGATGATCCCGCATTTTCTTAAGCGCCTCCGGAGAGTGCCCTTCCCAGTCAGGGACTTCGCCGATTACCCGCAAGGGCTCGCGGGTGCGGTAGGACCTGGTCGGGTTCCCCGGGAACTTCTTATCCGTCAGGTTGGGGTCATCCTCAAAGGGGCCGGCGGGCTCCACAAGATAGATGCGGCCGGGTCCGTCGCCCGCCGCAAGCTCCGCTCCCCACACGGCCGCATCCAGGGTCGCGGTCAGATAGACATAATTGGCCTTCTTTTGCTCGCCATAGTTGGAGCGATGGCCGGGCTTCAGCAGGTCCCCCGGCTTCAAATCGGCTTTTGTGCCGTGATAGAAGGGCCCTGCGTCCAAGGGCGCGCCGCCCTGCGGTGAGGTGGCCAATTGCGTCACTTCCTCTTTGTTTATTTTGGGCGATTCCTTTTTTGCCCACGCGAAGTGCTCCGTATCCCTCTGGCGTTCAGGCCGCTTCATGGCGTAAAAACAGAATCATGTTACTCAATGTAGGCCACTGGGCAGACGCTGATGCATTTTCCGCAGGTATCCGCGCTTTGCAACGCGGACATACCCTTCATTTTCTTTTCATTCCTGTTCAATTCCTCTTGGCACGCAAATTTATCCATGGTATCGGGTTTCAGGGCGCCTACCGGGCAAACCCTGAAACACAGCCCGCAAGAGCCGTTTTTCTTATATAAACATTTGTTTTCAACGGGCTTTGTAGGTGCTTGCAGATACGCGGACGTAAGGACTGTGCAGAAACGGCCGCCGGAGCCCTTCTCCGTTATGACCAGCCTGTTGGCGCCAAAATCCCCAAGCCCCGCAATGACCGCGGCGCTTCGATGGGACCAAAAGCATCGCAGGTCTTTGGGGTCATACGTATGGGTAGGCTTTATGGTTTTCGTTTTGTATCCCAGACCTTCAAGATAAGCGGAAACGGAATCGTTCACGGCGATAAAATGCCTGTTAATTTCCTGATATGCTTCCGACCACAAAAACGAGCCGTCCTTTACCGTTCTCGGTTCCTTCACAACCGGCCTGGTAAAAGGAACAAAGTAACTGACGACACTTTTCGCTTCGGGCAATAGCTCAGTCGGCGACAAGTGCCATCCGCCGATTCTGGTTTTCAATGCATCATACCTTGCATCGTCGGCTGCGGAAAACGATATGAGCGGTTCTCTGAACAGATCCGGTCTGTTCAGCGAGGCGACGGCCTTGGCAATGATTTGTTTGATTTCTGTTTCCAACATCATGGCATCCTCCCGTATGAACCTGACGGACCCGCTGTGCACCCCTGAAAGCTATCTCTGATCATACCACAAAAGAAGAATCGTTCCTACGGAAATGATCGCTCAATTCCTCATAGAAACGACTGTGGTGCCGAAGACCCGATTCGAACGGGCACGACCTCTCGGTCAGGGGATTTTAAGTCCCCGGCGTCTACCGATTCCGCCATGGGCGCAGCTGCGACCGATTTTCGCACAGGCCCGCGACCCGCAGCGGACAGACCGTGTCGGCTCGAGGCCCGCATCCTGCCCCGGCGCACGCCTGGAAAGGGCCGGGGCGCGAGACACTATCATGTCCGCACAACGCATTCCCACAGACCAAGGAGACTACCGATGACCATCCGCACCTCTCGCCGCCGCGCGCTCGCCGGACTCGGCGCACTCGCGGTTCTGCCTGGGGCACGAAGCGCCCGCGCGCAGGCATTCCCCG
>JAKJGD010000054.1 GCA_022704585.1 Spirochaetota bacterium
TCCGCCGATGTCCTGGGCGAGCGCCGCTCCCGCGCCCGCCAGCACCAGGAGCACGGCACAGATGGCTATCTTTTTATTCATGCCCGTCACCATTCAGGTCCTTGAGCCTGCTTCTCTGCCGCCGCAGGTATTCGATGTCCTGGGTCGGCTCCGCCGGGGTCGTACCGCGCCGGTCGCGGCTCCTGTATTCACGCACCCGGCCTATGATTCTCCCGATCTCTTTCATGACCTGGTCCTGGAACCCGCCGGCTCCCCGGTCCGGGGGCGGCGTACGGTTCGAGAGGATCCGTATGCGGTCGATCTGGTCCTTTTCCGTAATCTCGGTAATCAGGTTGATGTTGCTGTCCGAAACACCCACAAGGAGCACCCTGCCCGCGACATCGATCAGCTGCAGAAACTTGTTCTGCCCGATCGGTATCACGGAAAGAACCCTGACGGCCTCGCCGCCGAACATGCTGATGCCGGTTTTTTTCGAGACGAACCGGTAAAAGTAGTACATGCCGCCGCCGAAGATCCCCAGGATGAGCAGCATCTTGAAGAACATCCACGCCGAGGACTCTTCTTCCACCTGCGGCTTGAACTCCTCCTCCTTGAAGTCCCTGGTCGGCAGCCCCTCGGTCGCTTCCTGGTTGCCCCCGTCTTTTACCGCGGCGGCCTCCGCCCCTGTCTTCTCTTCGACCGCCGGTTTTTCCTCTGCCGCTTCTTCCGCCGCAGGGGCCTTCTCTTCTTTCACGGTCTCCTGCTTCTGAGGGGGACGCTTCGGCTTCGCCTCGACCGCGAGGGGACATAATCCGGAGCCAATTAAAAAAAATATAGCCGCCCCGGGGATGACGATTGCGAGTGATTTGTTATTCATCATAAACCGTGTTATGTCTCATTAAAAAACAAGTAAAAAAATGGCGATGGACGCCACCGCCTTGCATGTTATTGCAGCCCGGACAGTCGCTCTGCCGGACTCACGATGTCCGTAACCCGGACCCCGAAATTTTCATCAATGACAACGACCTCACCCTTGGCTATCAGCTTGCCGTTGACCAGCAGGTCAACCGGTTCGCCGGCCAGCTTGTCGAGCTCTATGATTGAGCCCTCGCCCAGTCCCAGGATGTCCTGGACGAGCTGGGTCGTGCGTCCCAGCTCGACGGTCAGGGTCATGGGAACGTCGAGGATGAGGGAGATATTTCCGCCCACCCCCGGAGGGATGCCCTCGTCGAGCGGCGGAAACTTGACCGGGCTGATGCCAACCTGGCCGCCGTGTGCCTGGAACTGCTGTGGCTGGCTTACCGGCTGTTGCATGACGCCGGTGGCGCTGGAAAGCCCCTGCGCCATGTTCATGTCCATTATATGATACAGCTTCGAATTCAGAACGCCGTCAATGGCGAAATCGTACGTTACCTTTACCAGGTCCCCGCCCGGAGGGAGCTGAAGCTCGTTGCCGCTGCCCGCCATGGAGAGGGAGGCCGGCGTCGTGCTGATGCCGCCACCCAGCGAGCCGCTGAACTGCGTCGCCATGGACGACAGGAGCTGGTTGGTAAATTCCTGTATCGTGCTCTGGTGCGCCTCGGACAGCTCTGCGGGCGGCACGCCCCGGTCGTCCCCCATCATGAGGGAGGAGATTGCCCCTGCATCGGGATAATTGAACACGATGAGGTTCTTGCCGCTGAGTGCCCCGGAATAATCCATGGAGACCTGCACATAGCGGCCGGAGAGGTCCGCGCGCACGCCGTCCGGCGACTTCACTTCGATAAAGGGCCGGGAAATGCGGAGGTTTCTTCCGCCCAGATATCCGGAGAGCGACGGCGCCACCGATCCGACGGCGGAGTTGAGCGCGTCGCGAATCGAATTCAGCTCACTCGACGGCAAACTCCCCCTCCCCCGACCAGTGTCCGCCGCCGCGGGGCTGCTGGCCGGGGAGAGCATATCATCGGCACCCTGCAATAAAGCATCTATTTCGTCTTGCGATAATGATCCGTCACCCATATGCTCCTCCCGTGAAAAATAGAAAACTCAGTTGACCATCAGTTCCTTGAAGTACACTTCCTTGATCTTGCCGGCGATAAGGATCACGTTGATGTGCGCCTTGATTTCCTCGGCCAGGGCGATCGTGTCGCTCACCTCGTCAAGGTCCTCGTACTTTTTCCCCTGCAGAATTATGTTCACGATGTGCTGGATCTGATCGCGCCGGCTGACAAGCTCTGTATTCAGCTCCATGTTCGATTCGTATGCAAGGGATATCTTCATCTTGATAAAATGAGGCTCCGCGTCCGCCGTCGTTTTCGAAAAATCCGGAAGCTCGTACACGGAAAGCGGTGCCGCCGGCGGCGCCGCCACGATATCCTGCTGCTTCTGGTAGTCGCTCTCCCGCATGTACTTGAAGACCAGGAACGCGATCCCCGCCATCAGCACGATGAGCAGAATGCCCCCCGCGACATACAGGAGTATTTTAACGATCTTCGAAGCCTCGAAACGTCGCCCGGATGGTTCCTCCTGGGGCGCCTCTTCCTCTTCCTCGATTATTTCGTCTTTTTCTTCTTCACCCATACCTGTTCCTTCTTTATGGTCTGTAGAATATTAATTGAAATCTCTCTAATTTGAAATATAATCCTTGCCCTGTTAATTTCAATATCACATTGAATGTGATTTAGTTTATTCCTCTTTTTTTTTTGAACACCACGAAAATAAAGATATAATCAAATTAATGTATAAATATGTGACATAATTATCATGGATGACTATTTATGTCAATTAATTTATTCATTTTTGGAAAAGTGTATGGGCTATTATTTTTAACCGCCAATTACACTGTTTTTCTTTAAAAAAACCACATTTACAACCAAAATCAATTATCAAAAAACTCCATTCCCTGGTATTTTTGACTGATTTTCCGCAAGGTAACAGATCAGCCTGTTATATATTTCGGTATTTTTACTTAAGTGAAGAACTCTTTTTTAATGCGGTTTTTTCAGGAAAAACCCTGTTCGAGGGGTCAGAGCACCAATCCATTGATACTTTTACGAGTAATTCTGCATCGTGTCCTGATCAGCGGATAGAATTATCGGCGGCCAGGCCCACAATACATGTATTCTATTAACAATGACGAAAGCAAGAGAATGAGAAGTGTACCCGGCATAAGGGCGAAGACGCTACTTTTCCAGGTATTCCATTTCAAACTGGGTACGCGTCATGATCTTGAAGAAATTGCCGAGCTTGGCTGTCTTAAAGACGTTGAATATGCTTTCGCTGAGGTCGAAAAAAATCAGCTCGGTTTTCTGTTTCATTGCGCTATTGAGAAATTTGACCATGATCCCGACTGCCGAAGAGTCGATATACCTGATGTTTTTGCAATTAATACCCATTACCTTGGGCCTTTTTGCAATTTGTTCGTTCCATATCATTTCAGCGTATTCTATGCTCTCAATATAGAATTCACCATCAATCGCAAGGACGATAACTTTGCCATGATCATTGCACGCAATAGAAACCATACTGTTCTCCCTTTATACCACTCTGATATCAACTTATTCGGTGTCAAGATTAAATTTTTAACGATCGCTATTCATTTTCCTGAAGCTTGATATTAATCTTCTTCTGGTAGGAGATGATCATGTTTATTATCTCGTCTGTGGTCTCTTTGACCACATACTTCTTCTCGTTCACGAGGGTGATGATTGTGTCAGGCGTCTGCTCCAGGGTCTCAATGTGATGGTCATTGAGGATGAACTCGGTTCCGTTAAGCCTGTGGACTGCGATCATGTATTCCTCCTTTTTTTAACCATTCTGCTGTCGATGGCACCCATGAAATCAATCAATTCCATTTTTGCAACATATTTTTCCGAGCACCCCGGGTCGCTGCAATCGTACACGGGGACACGAACGTTTCGGAACAGGTCCTCGAGCCACAGTTTTCCGGCGAGAAACTGCCGGGTGGTGTAAAATTCGCGGGTTCCGCGCAGGATGCGGTACTCCCGGGCCCTCATCGACCGCTGCATCTCCAGCGTCTCCGGCGGGGCGATCCTGCAGGTCGTCCTATTCATGTTCCGGTGGGCCACCGTGCCCCGTGCGTAGAACCGGTCCTCGAAACCCAGGTCGTTGCCGACCAGCACGAGAGACCCGACGCCGCAGCCAAGCGCGAAGGCCGCAGCCTGGGTGGTGACCAGGCTTCCGGTGCCCAGGAACCCCAGGTCGCGGCCCGCCGTGTCCCAGAGCGCAGCATATTCCGGCCGGTGGATCATCCAGTTGTAGAAGCTCATGTCCCCGCGCCATTTCCGGAGGTTCACGCACGATGCGCAGCTGAAGGCCAGCAGGTGGATGCCCGCCGTATCGATACCCTGGAAAAAATCAACCGGGCTCGCCTCGCACGAGATGACGAAGCGCGGCCTGATCCCGGCGGACGCCAGCGGCCCGAGCGCCATGTCAACGGCGATGTAAACCAGCTCGCGCCTCAGCTGGCAGCGCTTCAGCAGACCCAGGTTCTTTTCCAGTGACGGTCCGGCGCCGATGACGACGGCACCCTTTCCGCTCAATTCGGGGATGATCCTTTTCAGGCCGCCGTACCGGCGTATGAGTGGAAGGTTGTGCCCGAGATTACGCTCGAACGCCGTGCGGCGCTCCGCGAGAATGCCCTCGTTCAGATCGCCGAAGAGCCGGTCCCTGTCAACGTGTGGTTCCATCGCGATGTATTCCGCCGGGCCGGGCCGGCATGCGGGCCCCGCCTAGCCTTTAAGCAGGGACGTGACGAACTTGACGATTTCCAGGTAATCCATCTCTTTCGGGTCGGACGGATCGATTGACTCGAGCAGGCCGATGAATAGCACGATGGTCTGGGTTATGCGCGAAAGGTACTTTGACGGAAGGTCGGATTTTCTCCTGGTGCGTCCGTCTTTCGTCAGTTCGGAAATGATATTATCATAGAAGTTCCTGTGCAGGCGTATATACTTGCTCACGATCTTCATGATCTTTTCCTCTTCAAAGCCGTAGAGGATGATGTTCATGATGATCTTGATGTTCCTCTTGTCAATGATGAAGTTCTCGGCGCCGACGAGCGCGGATATCGGGGCCACCTCCTCGGTTCCCAGCTCCCATTCCAGGATGGAGCTGTGCGCGCCGACGAACTCGGTGAAGATCTCCTCTATCAGCTCAAGGTAAATGTCTTCCTTCGTGGGGAAATAGTGAAGGATGCCGCCCTTGGAAAAGCCCGCCTCGTCCGCGATCTCCTGAACGGTTATACGTGAATACACTTCCCTGTCGAGCAGCCTCTTCAGGGCCTCTATTATGATTTTACGCTTTTTTTTTGCTTTTTCTTCCTTCGGAATTACAGTCATCGCGCGTCCCCCCGATCTTGATTGAGAGGCATATTTGTTTACCCTACTATAATAAATCAAGAAAAAAATACAATCAAAATATAGATGTATACATATTAATTTATATTATACATGTTGCAAAATCCAACTGTCATTCCGGCCGAAGCGCAGCGAAGAGCCGGAATCCATTTTTTTCGCATGGATTCCCGATGGAGTTTGTCCCGAGCCGGTCGAGGGTCGGGAATGACAGACTTCATATGCGCCAATGATAAAAAGTTATGCAACAAGCCTATTATACATCTTTCCAGAAACGATCTTCATGAACCCTGCCTCACGTGCGAATGCAACGCGGACAATACTTTTTACTTGCAATATCCGGCCTTTCGCGCAGAAAATGCTTTCACCATGAAACGAACGGTTATCACCCATTCCGAGGCAGAGACCCGCGCCCTTGCTGAAGAGCTCGGGAGAAACGCCGCACGCGGCTCGGTATTCGCTCTCACGGGCGAGCTGGGCGCGGGCAAGACCATCGTCGCCAAGGGCGTGGCGCGGGGCATGGGCATCACCGACGAGATAACCAGCCCGACCTTTACGCTGATGGAGATATACGAGGCGACGGTTCCTCTCTACCACTTTGACCTGTACCGCATCAACAGGGAGGAGGAGCTGGACCAGCTCTTCTTCGAGGAATACTGGGAGGGGGACGGCGTGTCGGTGATCGAATGGGCAGACCGTGCCACGGGGCGGCTTCCCGACGGATGCGTGAATATAACCATCGGCTATATCGATGAAACAGGCAGGAGCATTACGATTGAATATCCTGGTGATTGACACTGCCTCGCAGCTCGAGATCGTCGCCGCGTGCGCGGCTTCCGGCGCGGCCGAGGCCTCCACCCTCATCCAGACGTCACATTCGACCACGCTCATGGGCGCGATCGACGGGTGTCTGAACAGACTCGGGCTCGGGCTGCGCGGCCTGGACTGCATCGGGGTCGGCATCGGCCCGGGCTCCTTCACCGGCATCAGGATCGCCGTGACGACCGCCCGGATGCTCGCGCAGGTCCTGGGCAAGCCGCTGGTGGGCGTGAAAACGCAGCTCCTGTTCGCGGTATCGGCCGGGGCGGAGGCGGGCGAGAACATACTGGTCGCCTTCGACGCGAAGAAGGGCCGGGTGTTCGGCGCGCTCTACCGCGGCGCCGCCGACCCGCTCGCCCCCCTGGAGATCGTTCCCCCGGGCGATTACGCAATCGACGCGCTCATCGCGGGGGTGGACCGTACACGGAGGACGCACCTGATCGGCGACGGGACGGTGAAATACGCCGAAGCCCTTGCCCCGCTCGAGCTTGCGGTGTTCCGGGAGGATTTCGCACCCGACGGCAGGGCACTGTGCGGGCTGACGGCCGCGCACTACCGCGCGGATCCGGACGCATACGCGGACCTGAACGCCACGGTCCCCTGTTACGCGAGAAAATCGGACGCGGAAACTGCGAAGGAATCGAAACGATAGCGGGATCGGTCTACACTGTCGGAGGAGAAGGCGTCTCCTTGCGCGCCTGCTTCATCGATTTGAGGAGACGGGCCTTGTAGTCGGTTTCCATCGGTTTGAGTATCGAGTAGTACCGCTTCATCTCGTCCTTGCGGGACGAGTTGCCCTCAAAGTCGACTCCCACAAGAAGGTTCCCCTCGTCATCGGTATACGAGACCTTCACCTCGCCGAAGATGGTGATGGGCGCCTGCAGCCTGAAGACCAGGTCGAAAATGAAGCCCTTGGACCTCATGATGTATTTCTGGAGGTTCTTGTCCGTGATTTTCAGCTTCGCGCCGCCGCGGCTGATGTCCATGACACGCTGGTGCATGGGAATCAGGTGCGTGTTTGCGTCCCGTATACGGTCGATGAGCTTGAACGAGTGGTCCTTCAGCATCAGGACATCGTCGATCGAAAACTGCTTGCTCTTCGATATAAGCTGGATGTAGGCAAACGGCACGGAATTCGACGACTCGGTGATATAGATGATCGGCACCGCGAGCAGGGACTTGTACCCGCGCTCGATGTACCGCTTCATCACCGTGTTCAGGTCGTCGCCGTAAAGCTCGGCAAGCTCGACGAAGTCGTCGTTCATGGCCTTGTAGGAGGCCGGGTCCGCGGTATCGGCGACCCACAGGGTCTTGCCGGTCTTTTTCAGGTGGACCAGGAGGCGGTCCCTGTCGTCCGGCTTGAACACGTCGACCCGGACGACATCGCTCATCTTGGAATTCTGGGACTGGAACTGCTCGAGCACCACCTTGATGCTCGTCGGGATGGTGAAGCTGGAAACGTCGATCGTGTGCTTCGAGATCCTGAAATTGGTCGCCACCACTTCATCCGGTGCAACCTTGAACCTGAGATCGCGCCGGCCATGCATGGCCCGCCGCGCGGTCTTTACCCTGCAGTGGTAATACCCCGGCCCCCGCTCCTCGATGATCTCGAGGTCGACCTCGAGATACTTGTCAGAGAGACCGTAGATCATCAGTATCGAGCCGTCGTTCCGGTAGTTCGGGTCCGTTACCAGCATCAGCGAACCGTCGGGGAGATATTCGTTGATGATGATTTCCGTTTTTTCGACCGCATATTTAATATACAGCTTGCGGTTGGTGAACTGGGACTTCAGTATGTCGATAACATCATCCAGTGATTCGAACTCCTGGAAATCCCTGTTTTTTCTCTGGTTTACCTGGATCAAAACAATCCCCTGGCTGAAAATATGGATGCGCTGCCGCATCTGGCAGCATCTGTATATATTATCGAAGCAATTGGAAAATATTTCAAATACAAATTTTTCCTTATAATATACGCCACGATACGCTCCGATCCGTCAGTTACAGGCTCCAGCCGTTACCCACTGCCATTATACATGTCCCGTAAATAGAGGAACCGCGCCCCTCCCCTATCTGATAATTACCAGCTTCATTGATGAAAAAACAGTTAATAATCACCTTTTTTTCATTTTTATCTTTCAGGTGAATGAATACCACTGTGATCCGCCCGGACCATAAAACGACATGTCGATTATATTAGAGGAGAGAATACCAAGTAATTGCAATAATTTCAAGAACAATTTATGTCGCATTAAGAATGATAATTGCTTGAATTTAAGCGGCGACGCCCCGACACTGGCGCAAATATTCCCCGAAGCAGGACCTCAATGAGCAAGCTACCAATCGTGGCAATCGTCGGCAGGCGCAATGTCGGAAAATCAACCCTTTTCAACGCCATGATACGGCAGAAGAGGGCGATCGTTGATGCGGTCCCGGGGCTGACGCGTGACGTCGTTTCATATTCAATCGAGTACAGTTCGGTCCATTTCACGCTCGCGGACACGCCGGGCC
>JAKJGD010000606.1 GCA_022704585.1 Spirochaetota bacterium
GTTAACGGCGTTGCACCCCGCTCCCCCTACCCCGACTACCTTGATGACTGTGGTTAAAGGCTTTTCTTCTTCTAGTTTGAACATTTCGTTCCCCCTCTGGTATTATGTCTCATTAACCTGTATATCTCTTCGCCTGTGCGTTTAATATGTAGTGGGTTATACATTCTTCTTTTCTACCGCCCGCCTCCCCCATGCAAAGGGGGGATGGGAAGGGTCCTACAGATATTCCTCTATCCACTTCTTGAGCCTGCCGAAGACGCTCCCTCCCTTTTCCGGGGAGAGCCTGCCGGCCCTCAGCTGGCCCATCTTGAGCCCGTACTTTAAAAGTCCAACGCCGTTCGCGAACTGCGGCGTCGCGACCCGGTCCACAAGCCCCGCAATCTCGCGCGGTACGCCGAGCCTGACCGGCATGTTGAAAACGCGCTCGGCCGCCTCGATGGAGCCGTCGAGCATGCTCCCGCCGCCCGTGAGAACTATGCCTGCCGAGAGCATGTCCTTTTTTCCGGAGAGCGCCAGCTCGCGCTCCACCATCTCCATCATCTCCGCGACGCGCGGCTCGATGATCTGGGTGAGCTCCTGGCGCAGCAGCTTCCGCGGCGGACGCCCGCCCACGGACGGGACCTCGACGACCTCTGACGGGTCAACCAGGTCGAGAACCGCGCAGCCGTACTTCTGCTTGATGAGCTCCGCTGACTCGATGGGCGTCCGCAGGCCTATCGAGATGTCGTTGGTCACGTGAATCCCCCCGATCGAGAGGACCGATGAGTAGGCCACGCCGCCCTCGAGGTACACGATGATATCTATGGTGCCGCCTCCGATGTCCAGGAGCGCAACGCCCAGCTCCATCTCGTCGCGGGAGAGCACCGCATCGGCCGCCGCGAGCGGGTTGAAGACGATGTCGCGGTACTGAAATCCGGCCTTCTCGACCGCCTTGATCATGTTCTGTATGCTGGAGGATGACCCGGTGACGATGTGGACCTCGGCCTCCAGGCGCACGCCGCTCATCCCGATCGGGTCCTTGATCCCGATCTGGTCATCCACCGAGAATTCCTTCGACAGCACGTGCAGTATCTCCCGGTCAACCGGTATCACCACGGCCTGCGCCGCCTCGATGACCCTCTTGACGTCCTGGGTCGCTATCGTCCGGTTCCGGCTTGAGACCGCGACGACCCCGCGCGAGTTCTGCCCCTTGACGTGCTGGCCGCTGACCCCGACGATGACGTCGGTCACCTCGTACCCGGCCATCAGCTCCGCCTCGTCGATGGCTTTTACGACGGATGCCATGGTGTTGTCGATGTTGACTATGACGCCGTTTTTCATCCCCTTCGAGGGAGTGACGCCCACGCCGATGACCTCCACCTGGCCGTTCGCGTTCATGGTGCCTATCACCGCGCAGGTTTTCGTTGTGCCGATATCCAGACCTACCAGGATTTCTTCCATACTACGCTCCTCGTTTCACCTGACAATCACAGCATTGCCGGTGAGGTTTATCTCATCCGGGTACCGTTCTTTCCGGTCGCAATAGCCCGCGATGTACGCGAGCCTGGTAAAGTCACCGGCTTCCGGATCCAGTATATATTCGGTTTTCCTTTCCCGTAATCTCACGCTCAATGCGCCGTCCACCGCGTTTACCTCGGCAAGCTCCCGGTAGAGCGCCGGGTTCGTCCTCCTGACCAGCGCCATGAGCCCGATGAGGCTCCGGGAACGCGACGCGGCCGCACCGCCCGGGAAGCCCCCGCCGCCGAGGACGAGGACCGGAACC
>JAKJGD010000607.1 GCA_022704585.1 Spirochaetota bacterium
CCCCGCCGGCATGGCGTTCCACAAAAGAGGAGTGCCCCTCCTTTCCGGCCGTCATCGCGTCAACCATTGCCATGAACTCGGGATCGTTTTGGTAAAGGGTCCGCGCGGACACGCCCCGGTGAAGCGGATCGCGGCAATGCAGGAGGGTTCCCTTTGAGTCGATCAGCAGCGTGTAGCGTTTCTCCGGAATATCGAGCTGCTCCAGGTAGTGTTGCGTCAGATATGAAAGGGAAATCAAAAAAGCGATGGTTCCGTCGAAGCGCTTGCCCCGCCAGACAGGCGCGTGCAGCGCGATGGCTTCGTATCCCTGCACGGCCGTGAAGGGATCGCTGATGACGGCTTGCTTCGTTTGCAGAATCTCTTTGACGTGCGGTTGATGAGCAATGTTTCGGCCTGAAACACCCCGGACATCCGGCCGGGTGAAAAGAATATTGCCTCGTGCGTCCATGCGGGAAATGCCGGTGATATAGGCTTTTCCGGACGCCTGAAAGGACTGGATAATCGCTTTGCCCTTGGCGTCGAGGATGACGATCTCGTCGGTTCGGGCCAGATGGCTGAGCGTGCCCATCTGGTGGGCGAAGTAATCGGAAATCGTCTTTGCCGTCAACTTCGCGTAGACCGCCTGTCGGGAATTGAGCACATCGACGGCCTGCAACTGCATGTCTCTGAACACGGAAATGATGAAGACAAGGCAGACCAGGAAACTCAAAATGAGAAAGACCATCTGTTTTTTATAAGACGGCATATTCAATATTCCTGAGAGCCTTTCCGGAATCGTTTTTGCGAGCCTGTGTCCCAGTATAAAAAGACAAGGGAGGCTGTGTCAAACAGTTCTTCCTTTTTCGGGCTTGTTGCCTGGGTTCATCCGGGCCGCATTTGCCAAACGCTGAATATTCATTTGACTTTTTCGTATCATAATTTTAAGTTTCGGCAAAATTCTGCAAAGCTTAAGCGACGGTGGCTGCCAGGCGTATGGAAGACAATAAACGCATCGTTATTACGGGGATGGGAACACTCAACGCCATTGCCCTCTCGGTTGGTGAGTTTGCCCGAAACCTCCTGCAGGGGGTCTGCGGCATCGCGCCAATCGACCTGTTCGATACGACCGAGTTCCGTACTCATCGGGGCGGGCAGATCCGACAATTCAATCCCCGCAAGCACCTTCCGGCGGAATTTTCGTTAAAAAGACTTTCACGCGCGGATGGTCTGGCCCTTGCGGCTGCAGTCGAAGCGCTATCGGACGCCGGCCTTTATCCTTTTCCTGAATCTTTCCGAGAGGATACGGGCGTGGCCATCGGTGGCGGCTCGGGGGGGCTTCTGGAGGCCGAAGACTTTTACGCCGAGCTTCTCGCCAAAGGGGCCGCAAGTGCGCGCTTTTCACGCCTTTCGGCCATTTACTGCGCCTCGTCGGCCGACCGGATCGCCTCAACATTCGGCTTTCTGGGTCCCAAAACAACGTTTATGACCGCCTGTTCCGCCGGCGCGACCGCGCTGGGATTTGCCCGCGACATGATTTTAAACGGCCAGGCCCGTCGGATGATCGCCGGCGGGGTCGAACCCATGTGCCGTCTGACTTACGCGGCATTCAACGCGCTCAAGTCCGTGGATGAAGGCGTCTGCCGTCCCTTTGATAAAAACCGGGCCGGTCTTTCGCTGGGGGAGGCCTCCGCCCTGGTCGTGATGGAAACGCTTGAAGAGGCCCGAAATCGCGGCGCGAAGATCTACGGCGAGATTCTGGGCTACGGAGTGACCTGCGATT
>JAKJGD010000608.1 GCA_022704585.1 Spirochaetota bacterium
GAGGGGGACGAGGTCATCACCACGCCCATGACCTTTGCCGCCACGGTGAACGTCATGATCCATGTGGGCGCCGTTCCGGTCCTCGCCGATATCGAGCCGGGCACGCTCAATATCGACGTTTCGCGGGTCAGGGAGAAAATAACCCCGCGGACCAAGGCGGTCGTACCCGTGCATTTTGCGGGCCTTCCCTGCGACATGGATGCTATCTTCGCCCTGGCAAAGGAATTCAACCTGAAGGTGCTGGAGGATGCGGCCCATGCAGTGGGCACCGAGTACAAGGGGAAACGCATCGGCTCCCTGGACACCGTGTCGGTCTTTTCCTTCCATCCCATCAAGAACATCACCACCGGCGAGGGCGGGATGGTCTGCACCCGTGACGAGAGGCTGGCCGAGGAGGTCTCCCTGCTCAAGTTCCACGGCATGAGCCGCGAGGCGTGGAAGCGCTACTCCGCACAGGGCACCCCCAACTACGACATCGTGCTGCCCGGCTACAAGTACAACATGATGGACATCCAGGCGGCCCTGGGCATCCACCAGCTGGCCAAGCTGGACCGTTTCATCGAACAACGCACCGAGATTGCCGAGTTTTACAACGATGCGTTCTCGGCGGTTGAGGAGATACGGACTCCGTCCGCTGCGCCGTACGAATACCGCCATGCCTGGCACCTCTATACGCCCCTGGTCAGGATCGAGGACCTGACCGTCGACCGCGACGGCTTCATGGCCGAGTTGAAGAAGGAAAACATCGTCACCGGCCTCCACTTCAAGGCGGTCCATCATCACCCCTGGTACCGCGAAAACCTGCCCGTGCCCGACGGCGCGCTTCCCCATGCCGATTACGCGTCGGATCGCATCCTCTCGCTTCCGCTCTTTCCCAGGATGACGGTGCAGGACGCAAAGGATGTCGTCGATGCGGTGAAAAACGTGATAGCGCGCACGAGAAGATAGAAGGATTCTACACATGGAAGAACAGCCGTACCTGTCAATAGTCATTCCGGTCTATAACGAAGAGAAAAATATCGGTCCCCTCCTGGACAGGCTCTATCCGGTCGTGGCCGGGACGGGCAAGCCCTTCGAGATTATCTTCACCGATGATGGGAGCCGCGACCTGTCTCTGGCGATTCTCCGGGAAAAGTCCAGGGAACTGGCAGGGGTAAAGGTCATCGAATTCAACGGCAACTTCGGCCAGCACATGGCGATCCTGGCCGCCTTCGAGATGTGCCGGGGAGAGATCGTCATTACCCTCGACGCGGACCTGCAGAACCCTCCGGAGGAGATACCGCGCCTTGTCCGCGAGGTGGAGAACGGACACGACGTGGTCGGAACGGTTCGCGAGAAGAGGCAGGACACCTTCTTCCGCAAGCTGGCCTCGCGGGTCGTGAACATCACCACCAACCGCATGACCGGCATGCGCATGAGCGATTACGGGTGCATGCTGCGGGCCTACCACCGGAACGTCATCGAGAATATCAACCGCTGCCGGGAGACGACCACCTTTATTCCAGCCCTGGCGCAGACATTCGCCTCCCGCCCGACAGAGATAGGCGTCGCCCACTCCGAGCGCTCCGAGGGGGAGAGCAAGTACTCGCTGTACCGGTTGATCCGGCTCAACTTCGACCTGATGACCGGCTTCTCCGTGGTGCCGCTCCAGCTCTTCGCCCTGTTCGGGATTGTCACGGCCGTTCTTTCCCTGGTATTCGCCCTGTTCCTGCTGGTCAGGCGGTTCATCGTCGGAGCGGAGGTGGAAGGGG
>JAKJGD010000609.1 GCA_022704585.1 Spirochaetota bacterium
GACCGCCGGCATCCGGGCGCGCGGGCAAAAGCCGTCGCTGTCGCACACGGGGGACACGCAGCTTCCCCTGTACGCGGCCCTGGCGAAGCACTACCTCCTGAGGCAATCGTACGATGACATCTCCGCGGGGAACGGATTCCTGTACCTGACCGACCTCCTTCACCTGAACACGCGGGGCGCGACGCTGGTCGCCGGCCTCGTCGGGGCGTTCATTACGCGGAAATAACGCCGGAGCGGAAAATGAAGTCATGAAGAACATCAATCTCCCCAGGATCGATTTTCACGTCCATCTGTTTCCGGACCGGATGTGCGACGCCATCTGGGAGTTTTTTGCCAGGGATTACCGGTGGGACGTCCTGCATAAGCTCTACCATCGCGAGTGCATCGCGTACCTGCGCGAGCACGGCATCGAGAAGATCGTCTACTCCAATTACGCCCACCGGGAGGGCGTCGCGGAGGGCCTCAACGAATGGAACGCGCGGGTGCTCGACGAGAATCCCGACCTATACTGCTTCGCGGCCTTTCATCCCGGGGATGAGCATGCCCTGGACTACGCCGAGGACATCCTGGATCATCCGCGGGTGCTGGGCTTCAAGCTGCAGCTTCTGGTCCAGTGCTTCTTCCCGCACGACGAGCGCCTCTTCCCGCTCTACGAACGGGTCATGGACCGGGGGAAACGCATCCTGTTCCACGTGGGAAACGGCCCGGTCGGCAACGCGTACGTCGGGCTGGACCCCTTCAGGAAGCTCCTCCGGCGGTACCCGGACCTGCCGGCCAATGTCGCCCACATGGGTGCGTACGAGTACCAGGGCTTCATGGACCTGCTGGACGACCACCCCGGCCTCTACCTGGATACGTCCTACACGTTCTTCAAGGACTGGCAGGGCCGGGGCGGATTCGATCTCGGCAACGCGCCCCTTGAGAAATATAAGGACCGCATCCTGTACGGTTCGGATTTTCCGAACATCATCCTGCCGCGCGAGTCGGAGATCGAAACGTTGAAGTCGTACGGCCTGTCGCAGGAATTCTATGACCGGGTTTTCTACGACAACGGGCTCAACCTGATCGACGCGACGGTCGCCCCGACGACCGAATAAACATTGACTTTTGGGCTCCGAACGGTGTATGAAGCGCCCCGTTCGCGAAACCGGGCCGGTTTGCCCGGTTTTTTGCATTCGGAAAACGCGGACCGGAAGGGTAGGATTTGGACAGGCATCATCGACAGGAAGTGGACCGCCGCCGCAACTTCGGGATCATCAGCCACCCGGACGCCGGCAAGACGACGCTCACGGAAAAGCTGCTGCTCTTCGGCGGGGCCATCCAGCAGGCCGGAGCGGTGAGGGCGCGCAAGGCGGCCCGCCACGCGCTGAGCGACTGGATGAGCATCGAAAAGGAGCGGGGGATCTCCGTGACCACCTCGGTCATGAAGTTCAACTACCGCGACTACGAGGTCAACCTCCTCGACACGCCGGGGCACCAGGATTTCTCCGAGGACACCTACCGGGTGCTGACCGCCGTGGACAGCGCGCTGATGGTCATCGACAGCGGCAAGGGCGTGGAGCCGCAGACCGAGAAGCTGATGGAGGTGTGCCGGATGCGCAACACGCCGATCATCACCTTCATCAACAAGCTGGACCGCGACGGCCTGCCGCCCCTGACCCTGCTCGCCGACATCGAGGACAAGCTCCAGATCGAGTGCGTGCCCATGTCCTGGCCGATCGGCATGGGGAAGACCTTCCGGGGGGTCTAT
>JAKJGD010000055.1 GCA_022704585.1 Spirochaetota bacterium
TGGCGACGAGCCGTCACTGGAAAAAATCGACACCGGGAGCGATTGGCGGCCTTTCAGCATCCCTTCGAAGTTCAGGCTCCCATCCGTCAGCGCCCGGGGAATGCAGCATGCCTGGCTGAAGGGCGCGTTTAACATGCCGGGAGACCCATCGGCCTATCACGGCATTTCGCTGGGCAGGATATACTACACCGACAGCGTGTACGTGAACGGGATGCCCGTCGGATCAAGCTCGCCGGGCGACATCAGCATCATGTGCCGCAGCCGCAGTTACGAGATACCGCCCGGGGTCCTCGCGAGGGGCGCCAACACGGTTCACGTGCGGATCGGCATATTCGCGAACGAGTATGGCGGGATACTGTCAACGGTCACCCTGCAGGACAGGGCCCGCTTCTCGCGCGCCCGCTTCGTGGGTGACCTGGTATATATCTACCTTCCGATGGCCGTCATCATCGTGTCGTTTTTCGCGTTTATAGTGCTTGCAATTTTTTACCTCTGGAACAGGACCGAAAAGCAATACCTGTACAGCTCGTTCGGCGTGATCGTCTATTTTTTCTATATCGCCTCGCTCTTCTATCCGTTCCATAACCTGGATTTCCTGGTGATCAAGTTCATGCATGCGGCAACGGTCCAGTTTTTCTCGATCGCCCTGATCCTGATCATACAGTCGATATACGGGATCTATATCACCAATTACAACAGGATACTGGTGCCGGGCCTCCTGGCCGCGGTCGTGCTCAACTTCCTCGGTTTCCTGCTGGTCTACCGGGCCGACATGCCCTTTACCCATTACACGGGGGACGCGCTGGGCATTCTCACGATATGCTTCAATGTCCCGCTGGCCGTGGCGCTGACCGTCAGGCTCAACCGGCTGAAGCCCGACGGATACAAGTTCTGGCTCTCCCTGTTCAGCTCCGTCGGCGGCGGCCTCGTGATCCTGGTCGAGGTGATACTGTCGATGACTGGCGGCAGGTTCACCTTCCTCCTGGCGACCTTCTGCTCGCCGGTGTTTTTTCTGCTGTTCGTGGTCCTGTTCGCCAGGGAGCTCACAAAGAAGAACGCCGAGATAAACCACCTCTATGACCGGCTGAAGGCCGGGGAGCCGGTTATCAGCGAAACGACGCAGGAGAAGCTCGAGAAGATAATACAGTTTATAAAGGAAAACTACACCTCAGACCTGTCGCGGGAAGGGCTCGCCGCGGCCGTGGGCCTGAATCCCAACTACATGAGCACGCTCTTTAAAAAATATACCGGATACAAGATAAACGACTATATCAACAAGCTCAGGATCGAGGACGCGGCCGCGAAGCTGTCAGAGAAGGATGAGAAGATCATCGAAATAGCGTTTGCCGTGGGATTCGAGAGCCTCACCACTTTCAACCGCGTTTTCAAGAGCGTCGTGGGGAAGACGCCGACGGAATATAGGGAGATGGCGTGATAGTCACCATCGCTCTTCAAGGATTTACCACAGAGGCACAGTGACACGGAGGGTAGGAGTGTTTTTTCAATATATAGGAAAGAGCCCCTCATGCAGTAAAGGCTTATACAATTCAATGCGCTTTACTTGTGCCGAGCTTGTCGAGGCATCTGAACTATCCCGGGAGATCGAATAACAAGTATCAACACAAAAAGCGGTGGACGGTGTGTTTAAATTAACCTGACCTATTAATAACAAAAATATTTTATATGTATATATAAATTATCATTCCACGTGTCACCCAATATGTATTATTAGTATAAACTCTGTTATTTGCAAATCATTTTAATAAAATATTTACAGTTACGCTGCAGCATAAACTCCCGGTCAGGCATATTATTTTTTCCTTGAATAATACTCTCTTGCCTGATATCCTGACTATTGGTTGTCCATTGGTGTGGATACATGCTTTCATTTCTTATTTTGAACATCAGATCAATCCTGCGCAGCAATGCCCTAAAAACAGCATTCTCAATCCTGCTTTTTTTATCTCTCAGCACAGTGACCTCATGCGACAGCATGCTCGGCGAATTAGGCGACGATATATCCGACATCAAGAACCGGCTGGACATGATCCTCCTGCAACCGGGCAAACCCCTCCCCGAGCTGACCCTGCTCTATAACGGCGCCCCCGTCAATCCCGGCGAACTCATCGACATGGGGCTTACGCTGGAAGACGCGCCCCGGAGCATAACCCTTACCGCACGGAACAGGGGCGCGGTGGACCTCACGATCGAGGGCGTAACGCTTGGCGGGAGGTACGCGGACCGGTTCTCCATAAGCGGCATCGCCTGTCCGGTGCTGCTGAACCCCGGCTCGGAAACGACATTTACCGTGACCTTCGCGACGGTACAGGTGAACGACGGGTACCGCGCAGCCCTGGTATCCATCAACACGGGCGAGGACTACTCCCCCTTCAATGTGACCGTGGCGTGCGAGCGCACGGAGATCGACCGGGCCGTGATCGAGGTCTGGCAGGGACTGACGCTGCTCCCGGACGGCGGCAGCTACGACATCGGCTCAAGCTCCTACTGCATCCTGAAAATATGGAACAAGGGCACGGCGAACCTGTACCTGGACGGTTTCGACCTCGACAACGGCACCGCCTTCACGCTCACGTCCGTACCGCCGGGGCCCATACTGCCGAAGACCAGCGCAAACCTGCGTGTGGATTTCGACCCCGGAATGGCCGGCACGTACGGGGACACCCTGAACATCGCCTACCACGACCCCAACGGCGCGGGGGCCTACACCCTGGGCCTCACCGGCACGGTGTACGAGGTGCCGGTTCCGCAGATCGAGGTGCTGGAAGGCGCCACCGTCCTGGCGGACAACCCCTATCCGTGCGATTTCGGCAACCTGACCACGGGCACCCAGAGTGCGCTAAGGACCTTCTCCATCGCCAACACCGGCACCGGAGACCTGACCATAGACAGCATAACCTTTACAGATACAGCGAACCCTGACAACTTCGTATACTCAGGCCCGTCTAACGCCACGGTCCCGCCCGGTGGGAGCACTGATTTCACCCTCTACTATTACCCTAAGGTGTCCGGCTCCCATGGAGCCACGTTAACCATACTGGGCAATGACCCGTCAGCAGGGTCCTTCGTTTTTAATCTCAGCGGGACTGCCTCCGTAACAAGAATCATCGGAATCTTTGACGGCGCGACTGCCATCGCAAACAATAATGACCCGCCATATGACTTCGGCACGGTTCAGACCAATCAATCAAGCCCTGCCAAGGTGTTTACCGTATCCAACACCGGCACCGGTACGCTTGCCATTTCAAGCATCGTGCTGAACGATACGGTCAACTACACCTACTCCGGTCCTGAGTCAACCACGATCGCCCCGGCAGCAAGCGTTGACTTCTCCATCACCTTTAATCCCAAGGTTCCGGGTACTTTGCCGGCCACCGTTACTTTCGTCAGCGATGATCCGGCAAACCCGACCTTCACTCTCAATCTAACGGGGAATTCTCCCGCAACTAAAATTATCAATCTATACAGAAATAGCACGCTTCTGCCAAGGGAATCCTCATCATGGCTCAGTGTATGCTGGGGTTATTCAGGCTGCAGTCCATACACCACGCTGACATTGAACATCCGCAACCAGGGCAACACCGCCGTGACAATCACCAGTGTAAATGTTGTGTATTCCCCGGACCCGTCCACTCCACCCGGCGGGACAAGTAATTATTTTAGTTTTTCTTTAACTCCCCGGGTAATTAATCCAGGTGATCAGCAATTCTTTGATGTTGCGTATTACAACGATGCTACATCCAATGCTACCTATTCTGCCACCGTTACCATCACCAGCGATGCGGATGCAGGCAGCTACGTTCTGTATTTCTCGGGTGGACTATTTTATGACAATGGCGGTCCTTAATATACAGGAAAGAGCCTCTCATGCAGTAAAGGCTTATGCGACTCAATGCGCTTTTCTTGTGCCGAGCTTGTCGAGGCATCTGAACTATCCCGGGTAATCGAATAACAAGTATCAAAAAAAACAGCGGGCAGGGTGCTTAAAATTTTCATTACTGAAAAAGGGGCACGGCATGCCGCGCCTTCCCTTCATCTTGACAGCGGCGGATCGGTTTTTACGAACCACGGCAGGGCGCCGATGGCGATCGCGTTCTCCGGCATGCCCGGATCGTACACGATTTTGACCTCGTCCCCCTTTTTCAGCAGGCCCTCGGGCATGCCTACCTTGACGTGGAAATCCTTCCCGGAAGCGTCCGTAAAGCTGCAGGTGGCGATCCAACTGATGGTGGTGCGCCACACCCCAACACGCCCCGTCATATGCGTTTCAGTTTTGCGGGTGATGGTGCCGACCGAGGCCCCGGCGACTGTCCCGTGCTCAATGACCCACAGGGCGCGCATGATCCTGCGCGCGCCGCCCAGGACGAGCGGTATGCCGAGAATGACGAGGGGAACGCCGAACAGGAGCGTGAACATCGCGTTGTCCGCTGCGCACCGGATGTCCCTGATGCAGGAGCAGGACGGGTCCTTGACCGAGTAGTCGACGGTGACCGGGCTCTTTTCCAGGACAATGTACCCCGTCTGGTACCCGACGCCGGTGTAGGACCTGCCCTTCACCGTGTACGCGTATTCCACCCGGTATTCATTGTTGCGGGCCTTGGTGCTGTAAGAGATGCATTCAGTCTTCGTCACCACGCCCCGGACCTCCGCCTGCTCGCCGGCGGAGCAGAACCAGCACTTCGGTTCCACGTCGCGGGCGGCGAGGTGCTTGTTCGCGAACCAGGCGGCGACGCAGAGGAGGATGACGCCGAACACGAGCCTCCGCGACCGATACGCGAGGGCGACCTTCCGGTGCGCCCCCAGGCTCCTGGCCTTTTTCGCGGCCCCACCGGATATTTTCTTCATCCTGTCCAGCCTCATGTATACATGTCCTTCTTTCCCTTTTTTCATGGTTACCCTCTCCCGTGAGATTTCCCGGCCCGTGTTTCTGCGCCAACCGCAGGCGGTAGTAAGCATACTCTGATAGGCACGGGTTTAAACCCGTGCCTATCAGAGGTGCCATTCATCCACTGCCATTACTGCGGACATTTACTTTTCCTTTTTTTTTATTCGGTGCTAAATAAATGCTTAATTTCATAAGGGACGATTTAAACAAAGAAAAAGATTTGGATTTTCCCTTGAGATCTTTTCCGCAGTTCTCGCATTTTGGAGTATACCATGAAAAGCTTGTGCTACAATCCGGACACTGCCATTTTTTTTCTTGATCAGCCAGCCAAGCTTGAACTCCATTTTTTTTAATGAATTCAAGATTCGCACGGTTATTTTTTAAATGTGATAAAACAACGTCTCCTTTTTGAAAATTATTTATATATTTACAGGGATACTCTGCACATTCAAAGCAATGTTCAACCTTTTTATTAATAGCACATTCCCGGATTTTACAGCTGGAACAATTTATAAACAATTGATCTGATTTGCAACCATGACATTGAACAGCATAAGGTTGATTTGTTTGAACGGCTCCGGTGATTTTTTGAAATTTCCTCACAGTGGATTCATTCCAAAAAATTGCCAGTTTACGCATAATTCCCGTTTTATATGATATTAAAATATCACAGGAACCACAATATATTCCACAATACGAATCATAATTAAAATTTTCCATACTTCACCCCGGCTTGTTTAATCTATAAATATCCGGTAAACTCCTCATTCTTCACTAAAGGCTAACGGGACACAAAGCGCTTTACTTGTGCCGAGCTTGTCGAGGCATCTGAACTATCCTGGGAGATCGAATAACAAATTTCAACATAAAAAACAATGGACAGGGGGCTTGAAATTTACGATCATTATATTGATACCAATTAGCTCAGAAGAAATTTAACAAATAATAATATGAAATTATTTAAACTACCTCAAACGGAAATGCTAAACATTTCATTATTGATTACCTGCTTGTCAATATTCATTTTAATTATTCCATTTATATTATACATATATATATGTAATAGTTATAGAAATGGTTCGCCAGGTGTAGTTCTAGGACTATTTAGTTTAAGAAAAATATTTATTGTAACAACAACTCTATTTATTGTAGGCATAGGAATTTCTATTGTAATTTCATTATACTTGTTAACGATTAAGAAAAGACGTGTGATAGTTGTTTTGCTTATTTTTAATTTTCTTTTAATAATATTTGGAACAATTTTATTATATTTATAATTTATTATATAATATTCAAAATACATCCTCCACCTTCAATAGATCGTGAATATACATGTCCTCAGTGATTGTAAAATTAATCCCATTTAATTTATCAATATTCCGATTTTAAAAACCAGCGTCGCTTTTATTGCAATTAGCAACATATTATATTTTACCTTCAAGTGATTGTTGTAATATTTTAGCCGAATCAATCTTATGTTCTGATAGTGCTGCATCAACACCAAAACTAAGAATAATCTGTATCGTATCATTGATTTTATCAATAATTCCCTGGTGATGGCTGAAAATTATTGTCATGGTCCTTTCTTCCTTCCTGTCCATACCCGGGCGGTAGGGCGGCGCGGGGGGTGGTACCCGCGGTGGTACCCCCTCCTTTTAATTTTGCCCCCGCAGGGGCCTCACCATTTCCACAGCCTGTAAAATCGGCAATAACCGAATTGTTCGATATGTGAAATTGATAAGAAAACCCCTTCCGGATGGTGTATGTTCTTAACCATGCAACACGGGAATCGTGTTGCTAATTTTTAAAGGAAGGAGTTTTATCATGCTTAAACACACACATAAGCTTCACAATGGGTTCCTTTTCGGGGTTATTCTGTTCCTGGCGGTTGCAGTGACGTCATGCGGATACAATTACGCGAACCGTTCCCAGCACAGCCCCACCGTCTCGCCGGACGGCAAAATGCTCATATTTCAATCTGATCATGAGAATCCCGGCAAGTACGATTGCGTCGTCAAGTTCAAGACCAATCTTGGATGGACGCCGCCGGTGCCCCTTCTATTCGCCAATACCAAAATGAACACGGCCGGCCCCTTCATCACCTATGACCAGAACAATCTTCTATTAACATCCGACCAGAAGGGGGGGAAGGGTGATGTGGACCTCTGGATCGCCAAACGGGGCAAGGCCCTGTGGGGGCGCGCGGTGAACATGGGCGCGCCGGTCAACACCGCCGGGTATGAAGGGTTCGGGTCGATTTCACCGGACAGCACAACACTCTATTTTACCCGCGAATGCGACGAGAAGAAAGGCAATGACAGGTTCTGTATCTTCAGATCAATCAAGGTGAACGGGCAGTGGACCGAGCCGGTCCGCATGCCGGCGCCGGTCAATTCCGAGTACTCCGATTTCGCCCCGATCATCATGGCGGACGGCACGACGATCATTTTTGCCTCCAACAGGCCCGGCGGCCGTGGCGGGTACGACCTGTACAAGACCGAGATGATGAGCGGAGGCGCATGGAGCGAGCCGGTCAACCTCGGGGACGAGATCAACACGAAGTATGACGACCGGATCGTTTCCGTGCCGGCGTCCGGCGACGTTATCTATTATTCGCACCCCGAGGAGCGGAGCGGCCGGCTCGTGTACCGCATCAGGACCGCGAAGCTCCCGGCGGAGATGAAGAGCTCTTCGATCATCACGATCGCGGGCACCGTGACGGACAAGAACGACGCGTCAAAGGCCATCGGCGCGGAGATCCGTGTGACCGACGTGCAGACCGGTGGGACTCAGGTGTTCTCGAGCAACGGCGAAGACGGCAAGTACTTCATCGTCCTGAACAAAAGGAAGGTGTACGAGCTGTCGATCAGCAGGAAGGGATACCTCATGTACTCGGCGCGGCTCGACCTTGCGGATGTAAAGAAGTATGACGCCATAATCCGCGACATCGAGCTGGTCCCCATCGAGGCGGGAGCGTCCATGATACTGAATAACCTCTACTTCAGGCTCAACAGCGACAGCGTATTCGATTACGACAAGACCCGGGCCGAGCTGTCGCGCCTGGCGCGGCTCATGCAGGTAAATCCCGGGATGAAGATCGAGATCGGCGGCCATACCGATTCCACGGGCGAGGAGTCGTACAATGCCTCGCTCTCCGAGAAAAGGGCGCAGGCCGTGTACGGGTACCTGGTCAGCCAGGGCATCAGCAGGGACCGGCTCGTCGCGAAAGGATACGGGTGTTCCAAGCCCCTGGCCGGCGCCCCCGAGAAGAACAGGAGGGTGGAAGTAACGATCCTTTCGGTAAACTGACCGCAGATGAAATACATCATATCACTGCCGCTGTAAGGCACCCAATACTCCACCGGACGCGGGAAGGGATTTCTTCCTGCGTCCGGTTTTTTTTACAGCCGGGGGGTCCCGGCTTATTTATTTGAGGTGTTGCATAACAACCCGCATGCAGCACGTCTACCGGTAAGGCATCAGCAGCTCTGCCGGGTGCGCATGCACGGTGCGGCCAAGGAACTCGATGTATGAATCGCACCGGTTGGTTATCATGCCGTCTATGCCGAAGAAAGTGAAGAGCAGGAAGTGCCAGGTCTTGTCGATCGTGTACACGAACACGACCCGCCCTGCGCGGTGCGCGGGGCCGACATACCAGGGATAG